>DRLG01000289.1 GCA_011053135.1 Chromatiales bacterium | reverse complement strand
TCACCCTGTTTTCGACGCGATCCCATAAAATCGCCTGCATATTACCGTAATGGCGGCCGCGCTTTTTAAGGTTGTGTCCCATTGATGTCAGCTTTGAGATGGTCGCGCGATCAAAGGTCCCTGGCTCAAAACTGAGCTGGTCCGGTAGATACTGGTGATGAAATCGTGCGGCGCTGACCCAGGCGTGAGGGGGCTTGCCGGCAGCAAACTCCAGCGCAGCGAGCAGCACCATGGTGATGATGCGGCTGCCGCCGGGGGTGCCGAGGATTGCGACACGCTTTTTATCTTCCAGAAAGGTGGGGGACATGCTGGAGAGCGGGCGTTTTCCTGGCGCAATTGCGTTGGCCTTGTCTCCAACCAGCCCGTAGACGTTGGGGGTGCCGGGTCTGGATGAAAAATCGTCCATCTCATCATTCAGCAGTACGCCGGTGCCGGGGGGGACAAACGCCGCACCAAATGGATAGTTGATCGATAACGTGGCGGCGACACGGTTCCCCTCTCGGTCGAGCACAGAAAAGTGGGTGGTGTCGCGACCGGCTCGATTATCCGCGATCCCCGGTAGCTGGCTGCTGGGGGTCGCTCGGGAGGGGTGGATGGTACTGGCAAGCCCGGCGGCATAAAATGGGTGGGATAGGCGCTCAACTGGGATCGAGACAAAATCGGGATCGCCCAGGTACTCAGCGCGGTCGCGGTAGGCGCGGCGCATCGCTTCGGTGATCAGATGAATGCGAGTCGCCCTCGCCACTCTATCGAGCGGGTAGTTTTCGAGGATCTGGAGCATCGTCGCCAGTGCAATGCCTCCGGATGAGGGGGGCGCCGCGGAGGTGATCTCAATATCGCGGTAGCGAAATTTGATGGGCGCACGCTCTACCGTTTTATATTGCGCCAGATCTTCCATTGTCCAGATGCCACCCGCCTTGCGTGTACCTTCGACCAGCATTCTGGCAACCGGTCCGCGGTAAAAACCGGCCGCACCTTTTTCTGCAATTGCTTTGAGTGTGTTGGCGAGGTCGGGCTGCTTCACCAGATAACCTGCCGCCGGCTTTTTATTGTTGTGCAGGAAAATAGCGGCGGCAGAAGGTGACTTTCTCAGCGCTTTGAGGCGGAAGCCGACCAGACGCCGGTAACGCTCATCCACTGCAAAGCCCTCCTGTGCGAGCGCAATGGCGGGGGCGAGGCTCTGGCTGAGTGGTAACTGGCCATATTTATTCGCAAGGTGTTCCAGTGCAGCGGGCACACCAGGAATGCCTGCGGCGAGCGGCCCATCAATCGACAGCTTTGGAATCACATCACCCTTTTCATCGAGATACATATCGCGGTGCGCTGCCAGTGGTGCACGTTCGCGGCCGTCGAGCATGGTCTGAAAGCCGTCCGATTCGCGGTGAAGTAGCCAGAAGCCGCCACCGCCGAGACCGGAGCCGGCGGGCTCTACTACCGCCAGTGCGGCAGTTACCGCGATTGCGGCATCAAAGGCGTTGCCCCCCTGGTTGATGATTTCGATGCCAGCCTGGGTGGCGAGGGGGTGGGCGGAGACGACCGCTGCCGCAGAGGGGGTGGATGATAAAGGGGGTTCCGCTGCGATTGTGAGCGGTGAAAAGAGCAGGAGTGTTGCGCTGAGGAGTAGTCTACGGTAGCTCATCGGTAACGGTATCCTGATGACATGAGAGGGCGGTTGAGAATGGCCAGCGCCCCCCTCAGTCAGACTTCGCCTGCGCTGATGCGGTCGTATTTCGCCCTTAATTCCGCTTCGCTCTCCTTGTGAGCCGGGTCAAACGGGATACAGTCGATTGGGCAGACCTCAACACACTGCTGTGTTTCGAAATAGCCGACACATTCGGTGCAGAGGTTCGGGTCGATCACGTAGATCTCATCGCCCTGCGAGATAGAGCCGTTGGGGCATTCGGGTTCACACACATCACAGTTGATGCATTCGTCTGTAATCATTAAAGCCATAATAAAGCGGTTCCTGCGGTTAAAACTTGCTGCTGAGCGGCGGATTTTAGCGCATTTTACGGCAAAGCGCAGTCTCGATCTCGGGGTGGACAAAGGCGCTGATATCACCGCCGAGCGCGGCAATTTCACGCACTAAACTTGAGGAAAGGTAGGTGTATTTTTCAGAGGGCATCAGAAATAGCGTTTCGATATCTGCGGCGAGTTTACGGTTCATCCCGGCGAGCTGAAACTCATACTCAAAGTCAGATACCGCACGCAGCCCGCGGATGATCACGCTGGCCTGCTTTTCCTTTGCAAACTTGACCAGTAGCTGGTCGAAGCCACACACCTCGACATTATCAATGCCGTTAAGCGCAATGCGTGCCAGTTCGATTCGCTCTTCAGCGCAAAAGCGTGGTCTCTTGCCGGGGTTAGTGGCAACGGCGACAACCACATGCTCAAACAGCCGTGCTGCGCGCTGCACCAGATCGCTGTGGCCATTGGTCAGCGGGTCAAATGTTCCGGGATAGATCGCTCGCTTGCCCATGTTTAATTTCCGTGAGGTTGGTTAATGATCCGAATATTAACAGGCCGCAGCATTCAGCCCAATGGTCTCTCCTGGTGGTCGCGGGTGGCGAGGGCGTAGATCACCTTGCCGGCCTGCTTTTCACGATGAAACTGCCAGCCATCGGGAAGCTGTGGTGGACGCGACCCTCTGGCGCGCTCTAGATAGATAGAGGCGCGTGGTGCCAGCCATCCGGCGATCTCGAGCTGGGCGCAGTATTTTTCGAGGCTCTCTGTTTCGAACGGCGGATCAAGAAAGACAATATCAAACGGCTGTGGTGGCCGCTGCAGATAGCTCTCTGCATTGCACTGCTCAATCTGCGCGCCGCTGGCCCTGAGCAGGTTCGCATTAGCAGTGAGCTGTTTGATGACAGCACTGCTTTGATCAATCATCACCACCTCGGTGGCACCGCGTGACAGCGCCTCAAAGCCAAGCGCACCGCTGCCACTGAAAAGATCCAGGCAGCGTGCGCCGGCGATGGTGGTTTGCAGCCAGTTGAATAGCGTCTCGCGAATGCGATCCGGTGTGGGGCGCACCCCCGGCGCGGCGATAAAGTCGATTTTCCGACCACGCCACGTGCCACCGATGATACGCAGCCGTCCGGCATTGCTATGGTTAGCCACGGGCTTATTCAAAACCGGTGGCAGCCTTCCCCTCTGGTGGCGGCGCACCGACAGTGACGGTGATCATCTTGTCAGGGTGGATGCGGCGTTTAAAGGCGTCGCTGATCTGTTCAAGGGTGACTGCGTTGATGCGCTCGCTATAGGTATCGAGGTAATCGAGCGGCAGCTGGTAAAAGCCGATGTTACCGAGAAAACCGAGGATCTTGCTGTTGCTTGCGATACGCAGCGGGAAGCCGCCGGTGATGTTGCGTTTAGCGGCCTCCAGCTCTGCGGCAGTTGCACCGTTATCGATATACGACTGTAGCGTTTCGAACATCACCTCAATGGCGGCAGTAGACTGGTCGTTTCGGGTCTGCAGCCCCATCATAAAGGGGCCGGCGACGCGCATCGGTGAGAAAAAGCTGTAGGCGCTATAGGCGAGCCCCCGCTTCTCACGAATCTCGTGGCTGATGCGTGACACCAGCCCACTACCCCCGAGGATATGGTTGCCAACATAGAGCGCAAACAGATCCGGGTCGTCACGCGTCACCCCCAACTGACCAATGGTGATGTGGGTCTGTGTCGAGGGGTGTTCGATATTGATCGTTACCCCCTTTTCGATTGCAGCGGGTGGCGCAACTCTCGGCGCTGCGCTGCCGGTTTTAAGCCCTCTGGTGAGCTGAGCGGCAACCGCTTCCGCGGCTGCACGATCAAGGTCTCCGACGATGGCGATAACCGCATTTTTTGCAACATAGTACTGCTGGTAGTGCTGCACTATGTCATCACGGGTCAGAGCCGCGACGCTCTCTTCATACCCAAGCGAAGGGGCAGCGTAAGGGTGGTCGCCATAAAGCGCCTTAAAAAAGGCTTTGTTGATGATCGATTGTGGCGACTGTAGCTGCGACTGAATGGCGATAATGGTCTGTTTTTGATTGCGTTCAAAGCTCGCCTGCGGAAAGGTGGGCTGGCTGACGGTGAGTGCAAATAGCTCAAGCGCAGGGGTTAACAGTGCGGGGTCGGTCAGGCTGCGTAGCGTCATAATCGACATGTCGCGGTAGGAGCCGGTGCCAAATTCTGCCCCAAGGCCGTCAAATTTTTCTGCGATTTGATCGGCATTTAGCTCGCCTGCACCCTCATCAAGCAGTGAATTGGTCAGGTGGGCAACCCCTTTCTTCTCTTCATCGCGCGCACTGCCGGCGTCAAAGGTGAGCTGTATGTCGACCATCGGCAGGTCGGGTGCAGCGACAAAATAGACCCGTGCGCCGTTGTCGGTGAGCCAGTGTTCAATCGCTGGCGCGGCGATTGAGGGAAAAGAGAAGAGGGAGACGATAAAAGAGAACAGACCGAGTATTGTATATCTGAACGTGCGCATGGTCTCTCTCTGCTCTTGAAGTTGCTGTTTTGTGTTTTGCCCTTGAGCCTTTCCCCCTGAATTAATGTCCATGTCCACCTCCTGCATTCATGCGACGATGCCTGGTTTCGCCATCGATCGGTTGTGGGATCAGTGTGGCGACGGTGAGGTTATCATCGATCAGGTATTTTTTAGCCACTTGCTGGATCTGCTCCGGAGTGATGGCGCGGATGCGTTCGACATATTGATCGAGCATTCGCCACGACAGCCCGACCGTCTCCAGCATGCCGATCTGCATCGCCTGATAATAGACCGAGTCGCGCTGATAGACATCCGTCGCTACGACCTGCGCCTTGATGCGAGCCAGCTCCTCTTCACTCGCCAGCTCATGATGCAGGCGCTCTACCTGCTCACGGATCGCAATCTCAAGCGTTTCAACGGTCTGCCCCTGTGCCGGGGTGCCGCTGAAGCTGAGTAGGTCGTCGTGCAGACCAACCATGCCGTAACTGGTGCCGATGCTGGAGGCGATCTGTTTTTCGCGCACCAGGAGTTTCTCAAAGCGCGCCCCTTTGCCGCCGTCGAGCACCGCAGTCAGCACCTCCAGTGCATAGGGTTCCCACGAATCTTCCGGGGTCAGTGTCGGCACTTTATAGCCCATCATCAGGTAGGGGAGCTCAGCCGGCGCCTTAACCACTATCCGTTTTTCACCCTTTTGTGGCGCTTCAACTCTTGGCTTAATGGTGGCGACCTTGCCACGCTTATGCACCCCGTAATATTTTCTGGCTAGCTGGAGAACCTCTTCGGCATTGACATCTCCCACCACCACCAGCGTTGCGTTGTTGGGTGCGTACCACATCTCATACCACTTTCTGAGGTCATCATTGGTCATGTTTTCGAGATCGTTCATCCAGCCGATCACGGGGTTTCTGTAAGGGTTGTTCACAAATGCGGTTGAGGCAAACTGCTCGTAGGTGAGCGAACGGGGGTTGTCTTCGGTACGCAGGCGGCGCTCCTCCATCACCACGCGCACCTCTTTGGCAAACTCTTCGTCGAGCAGTTTCAGGTTGCGCATGCGGTCCGATTCCATCTCGAAGCTCACTTCAAGGCGGCTCTTTTCCAGCTGCTGAAAGTAGGCGGTGTAGTCGCGCCCGGTAAAGGCGTTTTCGCTGCCACCATTTTCACTGATGATGCGTGAAAACTCCCCCGGCGCATGTTTCTCGGTCCCCTTGAACATCATATGTTCCAGCACATGGGAGACGCCGGTGATGCCGTTGTGCTCGTAGCTGCTGCCGACCTTGTACCACACCTGCGAGATGACGACCGGCGCGCGGTGATCCTCTTTGATGATCACCTTAAGTCCGTTGTCGAGCATAAATTCATGCACGGCCGGGTTATCGTTCGCCCATGAGGTGATGGAAATAAGGCTGGCGCAGAGTGCCACCAAAGACTTTTTCAGCATATCCGGTTCCTTGTGTTGGTGAATGCCCATACAATGCCCATACGATGAGAGGCGTTTGCAAGATACAATCACAGGTAACAATGGCTAATAATCGCTCACATGCCTGCATCGTGACAGGGTCTCGATGGCTGCAATAGTGATAGGATCGCCATTAAGCATAACGAAAGTGTCGGCCTTTGTAATCAGTTCGATAGACCAAAATTCAACCCGGTAATTATTGTAAGATTTTGATTTATGTTTGGATTCGGAAAAAATAAGCAAAAAGAGAAAGAGGAGGCTCAGTCGCCAGGAGTATTCGGTCGCCTGCGCGATCGCCTCACCCGTACCCGCAGCAGCCTGGTGGGCGGGCTGGGTAATCTCATGCTGGGGCGCAAAGAGATTGATGACGAGGTGCTCGAAGAGCTGGAGATGATGCTGCTGACCGCCGATGTCGGTGTCGAGGCGACTCAGCAGATCATCAACGACCTCACCGAGCGGGTGTCGCGTAAACAGCTTAGCGATAGCGGCGCGCTCTACGCCGCACTGCGTGAAGAGATGCTGAAGATTCTGGCTCCCGCCAGCCAGCCGTTGGTGTGTGATGCGGAGAAGCAGCCCTATGTGATCTTGATGGTCGGCATCAACGGCGTGGGCAAGACCACCACCATTGGCAAACTGGCGAAGAAGTTTCAGGCGGAGGGCAAGTCGGTGATGCTGGCGGCGGGGGACACCTTTCGTGCCGCCGCAGTTGAGCAGCTACAGGTGTGGGGTGAACGCAACCAGATCGCTGTCGTGGCTCAGCCGCGCGCCTCGGATCCCGCCTCAGTGATCTTTGATGCGATGGAGTCCGCGCGCGCCAGAGCGATGGATATTCTGATTGTCGACACTGCCGGCCGCCTGCACACCCAGACCAATCTGATGGAAGAGTTGAAGAAGATTCGCCGCGTTCTGTCACGCAACGATGAGAGCGCACCACATGAGATCATGCTGGTGGTTGATGCCGGCACCGGCCAGAATGCGATCACCCAGGCGGAGCAGTTTAATGAAGCGGTCGGCTTGACCGGACTGACTTTGACCAAGCTCGACGGCACTGCCAAAGGCGGTGTGCTGTTTGCAATTGCCAGCAAGCTGAATGTGCCGATCCGTTTTATCGGTGTGGGTGAGGGGATCGAAGACCTGCGTACCTTTGATGCGGAGGAGTTTGTCGATGCACTCTTTGGCGAACAGGCCTCTGATGAGTAGGGCAGAAGATAACAGGCTCGCGGTGACGAGCGGAGTGAAGTAAGGGGACATGATCCATTTTGAAAATGTCGGTAAGCGCTATGCTGAAGGGGGTGAGGCGCTGAGTGGGGTCAACCTGCAGCTGGATGCGGGGGAGATGGCCTTTCTCACCGGCCACTCTGGCGCGGGTAAAAGTACGCTGCTGAAGTTGATCGGCCTGATTGAGCGCGCCAGCTACGGTCAGGTGATCATCAACGGTAAAAACTTCTCCAGACTGGGTCGACGTGCGATCCCCTATGTGCGCCGCGACATCGGCATCATCTTCCAGAACCACAAACTGCTTAATGATCGCACTGTGTTTGATAATGTTGCGCTGCCGTTGGTCATTGCCGGTCAGCCGCATCGCGATATTCAGCGTCGGGTACACGCCTCGCTCGATAAGGTCGGACTGCTCGATAAAGAGCGGATGTTGCCGCTGGCGTTATCGGGTGGCGAGCAGCAGCGGGTCGGAATTGCGCGTGCGGTGGTCAACAAACCGCCGTTGCTGGTGGCGGATGAGCCGACCGGTAATCTCGATCCGACACTCTCCGCCGAGATTATGAACCTCTTTGCCGAGTTTAATCAGGTGGGGGTGACGGTGCTGATCGCCAGTCATGATATCGATCTGATCACCCGCATGGGCAAGCGTGTGCTGGTGCTGGAAAAGGGGCGTCTGGTTTCCGGTAGCAGTGACAGTGAGGGAGCGCAGTAATGGCGCGCCACGCCACTCGCCGCTCACCGCGCCGTGCCGCGACCCGTGTCACCCCGAGTGAAGGTCCCTCGACACGTAGCGCCAGCACCGCTGCCATCCGCCGTCCGCGTGGAAAAGGGCGGCTGCGCGGCTATTTTAAGGGCCATTTGCAGGCGCTCTTCCTAAGCCTCGGGCGCGTCAGTCGTAATCCGCTTTCGAGTTTGATGACCATTGCGGTCATCGGCATCGCCCTCGCACTGCCCGCCGGACTGCATGTCGCGCTAAAAAATGTACAGGGTGTCAGTGCCGGTTGGG
>DRLG01000288.1 GCA_011053135.1 Chromatiales bacterium | reverse complement strand
TGAAGGGGTGCGCCCAGAATTGATCGATAAGGCTGCGACAGATTTCGGCATGCCGATGGGCCCCATTGAACTCGCTGATACGGTGGGGCTTGATATCTGCCTGGCAGTGGCGGAGACATTAGCCGAGAGCCTGGAAGTGGAGGTGCCTGCCAAATTGCGTTCGATGGTCAGCGCGGGTGATCTCGGGCGTAAGAGTGGCAAAGGTTTTTATAGCTACAGCAAAGGCAAGCCAGAAAAAGCGAAGACAGAAGGCACGTCAATGGCTGCCGACCTTACTGACCGTATGATGTTTCGCATGCTAAATGAAGCGATGGCGTGCCTACGTGAAAGGGTGGTTGATAGCGATGATCTGCTCGATGCCGGGGTTATCTTTGGTACTGGCTTCGCACCATTTCGCGGTGGCCCGATGCACTATATTCACACCAGTGGCCATCAGTCGATGAAAGATAAGATCGAACAGTTGAGTGCCCAATATGGAAACCGTTTCGAGCCCGATGCGGCGTGGGACCGCTTATAATCTGCTTCTGCCCTGTAAAAATTAATCATTATTCTTATTGGCGAACGCGATGACAAATAACACCTCACCCAGCGCTTCATCAGTTATCACGCCCGAAGAGGCAGGCACATTGGCTGGTCTGTTACGTGAGCGTATCAAACGAACGCCTGAGAACACCGCATACCGCTACTATCTGAATCATGAAAACCGCTGGGCTAAACTGAGCTGGCGTGAGCTAGGCCGTCGTGTCATCAAGTGGCAGATCGCTTTGAGATCAGAGGGACTGCAGCCTGGTGAACGCGTGGCAATCATGCTGCGAAATAGCGTGCAGTGGGTCGCGTTTGAGCAGGCAGCGCTTGGACTGGGGCTGGTCGTCGTGCCGCTCTATGTCAATGATCGCCCCGATAACATTCTCTATATTTTACAGGATACAGATGCGAAGGTGCTGTTACTCGAAGGGCGAGAGCAGTGGAACCAGCTTTCCCCCATCATCGATGAAGCGAAAGGGTTAACGCGAGTGGTTAGTCTACATCCCGTTATCAATGAACAGAGCCACCCATTGGTGCGCGCTAAAGAGGCGTGGCTGCCGAGCGATGTGATGGCCAGCGGTGAAACAGTTGAGACCGTTGATGTCGATAGCGATTCACTTGCAACCATTGTCTACACCTCCGGCACTTCTGGCCGCCCCAAAGGGGTCATGTTGAGCCATCACAATATTCTGTGGAATGCACATGCAGGGCTGGATGTGGTTGCCATTAATCAGGACGACCTGTTTCTCTCTTTTTTACCGCTATCACACATGTTTGAGCGGACTGCCGGCTATTATCTACCGATGATGAGCGGTGCGACGGTTGCCTATTCGCGTTCAGTCACGCTGCTGGCCGAAGATCTTGTAATCATAAAACCCACCGTGCTCGTTTCAGTGCCGCGAATTTTTGAGCGCGTACAGGGAAAAATAGTGGTGCAACTCGAACAGCGCCCGCCGCTGGCACAAAAGCTATTTCACACGGCGATGGAGGTTGGCTGGGACTATTTTAATTACGAACAGGGGCGCAGCGAGTGGAAGCCGATGTTTCTGTTGTGGCCGCTGTTAAAAAAGCTGGTGGCCGATAAGGTTATGGCGAAGCTGGGTGGGCGTATTCGCGTCACAGTCTGTGGTGGTGCGCCACTTTCCGATGGTGTTGCGAAGATGTTTATCGGGCTAGGTTTGCCGATGGTGCAGGGGTATGGTCTGACTGAAACCAGCCCGGTGATCAGCTGTAACCGTATCGAAAAAAATGATCCGCTCAGTGTTGGCCCACTACTTAAAGATGTTGAGGCCAGGATAACTGAAGAAGGCGAGCTGATTATTCGCAGTCCCGGGGTGATGCACGGTTACTGGAATAATCCAGAAGGGACAGCAGAGGTGATCAAAGGTGGCTGGTTCCATACCGGTGACAAAGCAGAGATACGTAATGGCATGCTTTATATCACCGGACGTTTGAAAGACATTATCGTTCTGTCTAATGGTGAAAAGGTGCCGCCATCCGATATGGAGCTGGCGATTGCACAAGACCCACTATTTGAACAGGTGATGATTATTGGCGAAGGTCGCCCCTATCTTGCGGCGCTACTGGTGCTGGAGCCGGAGCAGTGGCAGCGTTTTGCAAAGAGGCTTGGCGTGGCTCACGATGATGCCGCTGTGCTGCAGTCGGCTGCGGTAGAGAAAGCGCTGGTAAAACGGGTCGGTGCGATGCTCAAAGATTTTCCTGGCTACGCACAGGTGAGACGGGTCTGCGCAAAACTGGAGCCGTGGTCAATCGAGAATGAGATGCAGACACCGACGCTGAAGCTGAAACGTAACAGGATACTCGAACATCAGGCCGATGATGTGGCACGTATTTATGAGGGTCACTAATGAACAGCTCAACCTGCGAACAACTGCCGTTAGATAAACAACCGACCACGCGCATGGCGGCACGCCCGGCCGATACCAACGCTGCAGGGGACATCTTCGGTGGGTGGATCATGTCGCAGGTTGATATTGCCGGCAGTATTGCCGCTTATCGTCGCGCCAGAGGGCGAGTGGTTACCGTCGCCGTTAACGAGTTTCAGTTTCACAAACCGGTCTTTGTTGGTGATCTGATTAGCTGTTATGCCGATGTCATTAAAGTGGGACGAACCTCAATCACCGTTTATGTTGAGGTGTATGCTGAACGTCATCGCCCCGGTGGCGAAGATGAAGTGATTAAGGTGACAGAGGCCACGCTCACCTTTGTAGCAGTGAGTGAAGAGCGCCAGCCGCGGCTGGTGCCAGATCAATAGCGTCACCTTTGGTGGCTCGCCAGCGCGGCGGCCTCTCTGCACGCCTGAAATCGACGGCATCTATCACAAAACAGGGTTACCCCCTGGAGGCTTTGCTTAGCTGAAACAGTTTAGCGACCTGCGAAAAAGTATCATCCAGCGGCGCTTCAATCGATACCCTTTCACCATTGATGGGGTGGGTGAAGCGAAGTTCCGCCGCATGCAGCAGCAGCCGATGGCAGCCGTACCTGTTCCGAAATAGCTGGTTATGTTTACCATCACCGTGGGTAGTATCGCCGATGATCGGGTGGAAGATATGCTTCATATGGCGGCGGATCTGATGCTTGCGCCCGGTCTCTGGCGTGACCTCGATTAACGAATAGCGAGCGCTCTGGTAGCGGCCAACGGCGTGCGGTAGCTCGACGGTCGCCACACATCGGTAGTGGGTGACCGCTGTCTGGGCCGCCTTATTCTGGGAGGCCCTCTGATCGGTCATCTTATCCAGCTCTTCATTGAGTGGGTAGTCGATCACGTCATCCCTCTTAGTGTAACCACGCACAACCGCAAGGTAGCGCTTGTGTGGCTTGCCTGAGGTGAACATTTCAGTCATGAGCCGCGCTGCATCTGGGTTAAGCGCAAACAGTAACACCCCTGAGGTGGGTTTATCGAGCCGGTGGAATGGATAGACGCGCTGCCCTATCTGGTCCCGCACCTGCTGTAATGCAAATGCTGTTTCGTGGCGGTCTATTTTTGAGCGGTGCACCAGCAGCCCGCTGGGTTTATTGACTGCGATGAATGACAGATCTTGATACAGGATTTCTAGCATCAGTTTTGACGGTAATAAAAAATCGAAAATAAGAGGTGATATGGGTGGTCGATTGAGATGAAGTGGGTAAACGCTTATAAAATTCCGACCCGACAGGTAAGGTATTGATTCTAGAATATTTGTTTATTTTTCATAGACTAAGAGCGTTTTTTGTTAAATGTTTATAGTAACCTACCGACATAATAAACGTTCAAATGACCTTTCGTAAATAATAATATTCATATGACCGCGCAAGTAGAGAGGTTAATAAGGGTGGGTTTAGGAGGGGGTTACTCAATTTATGCCAACGCTAGCAATCAGTGACATTGAGGTGGGGATGATCCTGTCGGCTGATGTCAAAGAGCGAGGTGGCCGAATGCTGCTTAAATCGGGCGTTGAGCTGACTGAAAAGCATCTGAAAGTGTTCAAAACCTGGGGGATTACTCGGGTTGAGGTTGAAGGGGAGGAGAGTGTGACCTCGCTTCAGGAGGTGATTGATGCTCATCCCGAATTACAGCTGGAGGCGGAGTCAGCGGTTAAAGAGCATTTCATGCATGTTGATGTCGAACACCCATTTTTTAGTGAATTGATCGAGCTATGGATAGCGCGACGCGTTAAGAGGCGTGCCGCGGAAATATGAGCCAGCCCAATCCTCAACGGCTCATTGCGGGTGTAACGCAGGTTGCATCACTGCCCGAGATTTATATGAAGGTCGAGATGGCGATGGGTAACGCCCGCTCATCGAGCAAATACCTTGCGGGTATATTAAGCGAAGATACCGCCCTGACGGCGAGAATTCTGCGCCTGGCCAACAGCTCATTTTTTAGCTTTCCAGGAAAGATTGATACCGTCGCACAGGCTGTCACAGTGATTGGGACGCGCCAGTTAAGAGAGATCGTACTGGCAAGTTCGATTGTTGCGGTCTTCAAGGAGATGCCTGAAGGGCTAGTTGATATGCAGTCATTCTGGCGCCATAGCATTGCATGTGGCGTGGCCTGCCGGGTGATTTCAACACACCGGCGAGAGACGAATGTTGAGAGCGCCTTTGTGTCTGGTCTGCTGCACGATATTGGTCGTTTAGTTTTATATAAGGAAAAGCCCGTCGAGATGGGCGAATTAATCAACCGTTGCCTTGAAAGAGAAGAACTGCTTTATAAGGCAGAAAAAGAGCACTTTGGTTTTGACCACGCCCTGCTGGGTGGGTTGCTGCTTAAAGAGTGGAAGTTACCCGCAAGGCTGATCGAAACAACCGCCTGTCATCACGCTCCTGAGCGCGCAAAAGAGTTTGTGATAGAGACGGCGACGGTTCATGTCGGTGACATACTGGCCAATGCGCTTCAATCTGGTGATAGTGGTGAAAGGTATGTGCCACCACTCGCAACAAAGGCGTGGAAGATACTGGGACTGGAAGCTGGCGCGGTTGGATCAATTGCCAGTGAGCTGGATAAGCAATACTCCGTCGCTGTAGAGTTTGTATTGAGTGAATGAAGATGAGTAAAAAGAGATGCTCACTGGCTCATGGCGATGAAGAGAAGCGTGATGCCCGTCTGCTCTCATCTTATACCGCGCTGATTGATGGCCTGCGTGAGATCGCAACCCCCGATGATGTGATCACCAATACCACCGGCCCCGTCACCGTGGATGATATTCTTGAGGCGACCAGTATTCGGATACGCAAGTTGTTAGCGCTGAAGGCGCACGCTTTTCTTATTGCCAATGATGATTTCGAGTTTGAGATTCACACTTGCCGGCCGGAGATCTCTCGGGGCTTTCTGAATAAGTCTGTCGAAAGCTGGATTGACGATGGCCTTTTTTCGTGGGCATTGAACCAGAATCGAGCGGTTATCCAGCATGATCAGGATGGGGGTGATACGCATGTTCTACATGTTATTACCACACGTTCACGTACGGTCGGCATGTTTGTCGGGCGTATAGCGCCCGATGCAACTATTGATGACGGTATTCTTGCGCTGCTTTCTGTTGTGTTAATGAACTGTGCCAGTGGGCTAGAGTCTCTGGAGCTACATACAGCACTACAGCAACATAACGAAAACCTCGAAACATTGATTCATGAGCGCACCGCAGAGCTTGAGATTGAGAGAGATCGTGCTGAAAAGGTCGCCGCAGAAAAGAGCCTGTTTCTAGCGACCATGAGCCATGAAATCAGAACCCCTATGAACGGGGTGATAGGGATGGCGCAACTACTAAAAGAGAGCGGCCTCAATCAGGAGCAGCAGGGGCTCACCAACACAATACTGCAATCGGGTCAGGCGCTGGTTCTTTTGATTAATGATGTGCTGGATATCGCAAAGGTAGAAGCGGGAAGGCTAGCGCTGGATCTAGCACCGTTCGACATGGTTCAGTTATTTAATAGTGTGGTTGATCTACTAAAGCCGCAGGCAGCCACCAAAGGGGTCTCTATCGCGCTCAATTTTAGCGAGCATGTCGACCGCTATGTGATCGGTGATGCGGGACGCATCAGACAGGTGATTCTGAATCTTATTGGCAATGCGATTAAGTTTACGCCCGATGGTGTTATCAAGGTCTCTATTGATATCTGTGACCAGTGCGAAGGGAAGCAGTTTTACATTTCGATTGAGGATAACGGCATCGGTATTCGCGAAGAAAACATCGGCCGCCTGTTTAACCCGTTTGAACAGAGTGACAGCTCTATATCAAGCAAGCATGGCGGAACAGGGCTGGGGCTTGCAATTTGTAAACAGCTCATAGAACTGATGGGGGGGGATATTGGTGTAACGAGTGAGTACGGCAGGGGGTCAACCTTCTGGCTAACACTGGCTCTTCCACATGCAGACGATAGTGAAATAGCGCAGAATAATCTGTTATCTCAGGTGGAGGAGAAGCAGATAACCAGCGACACTACGCTGCAGGGGTCAGTGCTTGTGGCAGAAGATAATGAGGTCAACCAGAGAGTAATCTCATTAATGTTAAAGTCGTTAGGCCTCAGCTGTACGGTAGCGAATAACGGTCTGGAGGTGCTTGATCATCTTGGCGATAGCGCGTATGACCTGATTTTGATGGATTGCCAGATGCCGAGATTAGATGGCTATCAAACTACAAAACGGATACGCAGCGGAGGAGATGCTTTCCATAAAATTCCAATTGTTGCATTAACAGCGAATGCGATGGAGAGTGATCGAAAAGCGTGCCATGCTGCTGGCATGGATGATTTTCTTGCCAAGCCGATTGATCAATCTAAATTAAAACAGACCCTTGAGAGATGGCTGAATCCACAGAGAGAAGAGCCATCACCTGTCAGTGCTGATACTATCAGGGTGGAAAGAGAAGCGGAGCCGTCGGCCAATGATGAGCTGATCGACTGCGCTGCGCTACAGTCGCTGATTGAAATTATGGAAGATGAGTTCACCGGGCTGTGTGATATCTTTATTCAGAATAGTAAATTAAAGATGGCCAAATTAAGTGCGGCAATTGCGGCTGAAAATAGTGCCGAGGTGGTGGGGATTCTTCATTTTCTAAAGGGGAGCTGCTCATCAGTTGCCGCCGTTCAATTAACGGCGATGGTAACCAGAATAGAGACGCTGGCAAAGCAGGGTGAACTTAAAGAGATTGAGCAGCAATTACCAGCGCTGGAGCGCTGCTACCGTAACACGATTGATGAAATTAACCGGTTGGCTGCCTGTCGAGCCGGCCACTGAGGGTGAAAAAATGGCACAATAACGCCATGACACCGATTATCCTCGCTACCCTCAACGCACGCTATTTCCACACCTCTCTCGGACTTCGTTATCTGCTTGCCAATATGGGAGAGCTGGAGGGCGATACCGCAATTCGTGAATTCATTATCGATGCGCGCCCGATCGATGTTGCTGAAAAACTGCTGCTTGCACAGCCGCGTATTATTGGGCTAAGCGTCTACATCTGGAATATAGAGCAGACCACGCAGCTGGTTGCCCTGCTGAAACAGGTTAGCCCGGAGACGATTATCGTACTCGGTGGCCCCGAGGTGAGTTTTGAGCATGATCAACAGCCGATCGTGGCGATGGCTGACTATGTGATCTGCGGTGCGGCCGATCTGGAATTTGCCGAACTGTGTCGTGAGCTGCTGGCCGGTCGGCCACCGCCGCGCAAGATCATCAATGCTATCCCGTTCAGGCTGTCAGAGCTGAAGTTGCCATACTACCTCTATAGTGATGAAGATATTAAAAATCGCCTGATCTATGTCGAGGCATCGCGTGGTTGCCCGTTTAAATGTGAGTTCTGTCTGTCGGCACTGGATAAGAGCGCCAAGCCGTTTGATCAAACACAGTTTCTCAATGAGATGCAGCTGCTTTATGAGCGCGGCGCGCGCCATTTTAAATTTATCGACCGCACCTTTAATCTAAAGATAAAAGATAGCATCCGCATCATGGCGTTTTTTTTAGC
>DRLG01000287.1 GCA_011053135.1 Chromatiales bacterium | reverse complement strand
GCGCGCTCACGCACAAGATCCAGCCATCGGTTATCAGTAAAACCATCATCGGCGACATTGGCGATATACATTGTCGGTTTTATCGTGAGCAGGTGCAGATCATAGAGTGCCGCACGCTGATCGGCATCTAGCCCCATCGAGCGAACTGGCGCGCTGGTATCCAGATGGTCACGTACCTTCTCTAGCAGTCCCTTTTTTGCGATCGCCTCTTTGTCACCACTCTTGGTCTGTTTAGCAACACGCAGGATCGCTTTTTCAACAGAATCCATATCGGCCAGCGCCAGCTCGGTATCGATGGTTTCGATATCGCGCAACGGGTCAATACTCCCTTCTACATGGGTAATATCGTCATCTTCAAAACAGCGCACTACATGGCCAATCGCATGGGTCTCACGGATATTGGCAAGAAACTTGTTCCCCAGCCCTTCTCCTTTGGAGGCGCCTGCGACCAGCCCGGCAATGTCGACAAATTCCATCGTCGTTGGCAACACCTGCTGTGGGTTCACAATCTCAGCCAGCGCTTCCAGGCGAGGGTCTGGCATCGGCACCACCCCCACATTGGGTTCGATGGTACAGAAAGGGTAGTTGGCCGATTCAATACCTGCCTGTGTTAACGCATTAAAGAGCGTTGATTTACCAACGTTTGGAAGACCAACTATGCCGCACTTAAATCCCATGGAGTATTCCTGTTATCTACACTCGCAGACTTATGTCGCGGGTTTTTTGCTATGCAGGCGATTCATCGCCTTTTCAAATTCACCATCCAGAAACTGCGGTAGCACATCCATCGCTTCATCAATCGCATCGAGGATCAGCTCTCGCTCACGCCGCGGGGGATCATCCAGCACAAAGTCCGCAACCTGATCACTCTCTCCCGGGTGGCCAATGCCGATGCGCAGGCGCATAAACGCGTTATTACCACCAAAAGCCTTGATGATGTCACGCAGGCCGTTATGCCCCCCATGGCCACCGCCTTTTTTAAAACGAGCCACACCGGGCGGTAGATCGAGCTCATCATGTACTACCAGGATTCTTTCAATGGGAATCTTGTAATACTTCGCCAGTGAGGTCACCGACTGGCCACAACGGTTCATATAGGTTGTAGGCTTCAATAACCAGCCGCGATGGCCGTCAAGCAGCGTCTTGCAGCTCTCCCCCAGAAAACGTGGCGCAGGCTTGAAAACCCCCTGGCAGCGTTGCGCGTAGGTGTCAACCAGCCAGAAGCCAGCATTATGCCTTGTCTTTTCATAAGCAGGGCCTGGATTACCCAGGCCCACGATGAGATCAATCTGTGTTGCCACGGCTGTCAGTCCTTTTCCAGCTGTAGTAAAACGGTGAGGCTAGCAATCAAGCTTAGGCGTTTTCGCCTTCTGCTTCGCCAGCATCAGGTGCGACAGGAGCTTCGCTTTCAACTTCCGCTACCACCTTGGGCATATGGATCGCCGCCACAGAAAGATCATGGTCAGAACCATGAGTCAGCGCAACCAGCTCCACGCCAGCGGGTAGCTTAAGGTCAGAGAGGTGCAGCGTCTCATCAAGGTTCACGCCTGAAAGATCGGCTTCGATAAATTCTGGCAGATCCTTTGGCAAACAGAGGATCTCAACATCGTTTGCCAGATGAGAAATAACGCCCCCCGCTTTAACACCAACGGAGACATCTTCACCAATAAAGTGAATCGGCACATTCATGCGTAGTTTTTCATTTTCATTGATGCGTAACAGGTCAACATGAATAATGCTGGGCTTGTATGGATGGCGCTGCAGATCTTTTAATACTGCCTTTTCAGCCTTTCCATCAACGTTGACCGTTAAAATGTGCGAATAGAACGCCTCATTTTCCAGACTCTGTAACAGCTTGTTGTGCTGCAGCGTCAGTGAGACCGCATCCTTACCAGCACCGTAAAGTACTGCTGGTACTTTGTTGTCACGACGTAGGCGGCGGCTCGCACCCTTCCCCTTGTCCTGACGGGTTTCTGCATTTAGCTCAAAACTTGAAGCCATTTTATTTCTCCAAAATTAACAGGCGTCTTTAACTAGCACTGCCTGTACACCGCCCCCGCGACCTGGTTTGGTGTTACCACAAAAAAATCAGCGGCAGTTGCCACTGATCACAAATTCAAATTACTGCCACTCCACTGCGGTTACTGACAGCGCCTTAATCCATATACATAGAGCTGACAGACTCTTCGGCGCTGATACGGCGCATCGTTTCGGCCAGCATATCGGCAACGCTTAACTGACGAATGCGCTCACACTCATACGCATCCTGACGCAACGGGATGGTGTCTGTTACCACCAGCTCGTCCAGCTCTGAGGCCGAAATTCGCTCGACCGCGCTCCCCGATAAGATCGGGTGAGTGCAATAGGCAACCACTTTTGAGGCGCCGTGCTCTTTCAGCACTCGCGCCGCTTCGCAGAGGGTGCCGGCAGTATCGACCATATCATCGACCAGGATGCAGGTGCGCCCGGTGACATCACCGATGATGTTCATCACCTTTGCTTCATTCGGCCCCGGACGTCGTTTATCGACAATCGCCAAATCCGCACCATCAAGCCGTTTTGCCAGTGCGCGCGCACGAACCACACCGCCCACATCCGGCGATACCACCATCATATCCGGGTGCTTCTGACGCCAGATGTCGCTCAGCAATACCGGCGAAGCATAGACGTTATCAACCGGCATCGTAAAGAAACCCTGGATCTGATCCGCATGCAGGTCGATGGTTAAGACCCGATCGACACCAACCGAGGTGATCATATCTGCCACTACACGCGCACTTATCGGAACTCGGGCTGCACGCGGTCGTCGATCCTGACGAGAGTAACCAAAATAGGGTATCACCGCCGTGATACGATCTGCAGATGAGCGGCGCAACGCATCCACCATCACCAGCAGCTCCATCAAGTTATCATTGGTGGGCGCACAGGTGGGCTGTACAATAAAGACATCCTTGCCCCGGACATTCTCCATCACCTCAACGGCCACCTCGCCATCGCTAAAACGGTTAACATTCGCCTTGCCTAACGGCAGGTGCAGGTAACGTGCGATCGACTGGGCTAACTGCGGGTGAGCATTACCACCGAAGACCATCATACGGCTATCAGAAGCATCATACCCGCCTGTAATTCCGAGCAAGCCGAAACGTGATTTGGAATAGCCCAAGGTGTTTACCTATTTGTTGCTGATGCGCCGTGCCACACAGACACAACAACATTATAAAATGGCTGGGGCGCCAGGATTCGAACCTGGGTATGCTAGGATCAAAACCTAGTGCCTAGCCTCTTGGCGACGCCCCATTTGTGGCCTGTTCGGCCGTACAACTCTTCACTTCTCCGCTACTGCCCACTGCTATAGAGTGGAGAGCGATTCATCCCTTTCGCGACAAACCCCTGCCATCCAGCTGAAATAGCGTCGTGTAGCGCCCGCCGCGCCTGAGCCCGCTCATTAAACGGTGCGAACACGCAGGCACCCGTACCGCTCATCCTTGCGGGCGCATATTTTAACAGGAAATCCAGCGCGTTAGCTACTGGCGGGAAGCGTTTTTTCACAACCGCCTCACACACGTTGATCCCCTGCCCTGCAAGAAAGTGCGATATTGTGATGGGATGGCAATCGCGTGTCAAATCAGGCGCAGTAAAAACCTGCGCCGTCGCCACCGAGCAGGCGGGCGTGATCACCAGATACCACGGCTCTGCCGGAGCCAGCTCGCCCTCCAGCGGGGTTATCAGTTCACCCACCCCCTCCGCCCACGCCGCCCTGCCGCGCACAAAGACAGGCACATCCGCCCCTAGCTGCAGTCCGAGAGCGGCCAGCTGATCGACTGTCAACCCAAGCTCACACAGCTCATTGAGCGCGACCAGCGTGGTGGCGGCATTTGAACTGCCGCCACCCAGCCCCCCGCCCATCGGCAAGCGTTTATCGACCTCAATATCGACTCCTCGCCTGCAATCGGCGTATTCCAGCAATAATCTGGCCGCACGCACCACCAGATCCTGCTCCGATGGGACGCCGGGCAGATCGCTGCTACGTCCTACCTCACCATCGTCACGCAGAGAAAACATCAGCTCGTCGCCGTAGTCGAGAAACTGAAACACCGTCTGTAGCTGGTGGTAACCGTCTGCACGACGCCCAGTGATATGTAAAAAGAGGTTCAGCTTGGCCGGCGCAGGCCAACGTTTAGTGGTAGGTTCTATCTTCATACGCTCGGTTCTATGGTCTGAGGCCTTTGCAGGATACAGGTAGGAAAGGAAAATGAGCTACTGTTTTTCTGATGGTGACAGAAAATACAGTTATTACCCTTTGTTACCCCTGATTGTATCGCGCAAAGCTCACCATCTATCTCTATTTCAGCCTCGGTAGCGAGAGGCGTGCAGCCGCGTCGACCATCGTCCGCGGCGCAACAGCGGTCTGCCAGCGGTCGATAACCAGTCGCACCCGCAGGTCATCGCGGGTCAGCACCATCTTTTGAGGCAGCGCTAACGTGCCGGCGGATCTGTAACGCTGATAGTCAATACGCCAGCCAGACTGCTCTAGCCACTGTAACCGCCCCAGCTCATCAAGCCCTTTAGTAAATGGAGGTATCGCCTGCGCGGCTATTGCCGGTGCAGGAAGCCCCACCAACCAGTAACGTAATCCCGCTACCGGCACCGACCAGCCGAGTTCATCATCGAGCAGCTCGGAAAGATTGGCCGCCGAGAGTACGCGGTTATCCGGCAGATAGAGCGAGGCAGACAGCGCATCTCCCTTAAGCTGTGCAATACGCAGCCCCAGCAGCGATGAAAAACGGACATCAAATGCCGCCGCCCGCTGCTGCCAATGAAGGTTGGCACTCCAGGAGTCCTGTGCACTCTTCACCGCAATGCGCCCCCCCAGCTCCCAGCCAGACAGCTTACTTAGCTGCGCATGATGCGCCGCCCAGCGCTGGTCGATCACTTCAGAGGTCACCACCGGCGCAACGGGGTGGCTGGCACAGCCCGTCACCAGTACTATCAACAGGAGCACAAACAGCCCACAGCTCAGGCGGCCCAACTCTCTACTGCTAATGAGCGGGAATAAAGGCCTCACAACCATTGGGAATAGCTCATTTCGAATCGGGGCCATTATGAGCGCTCTGCGCGCCCCCTCTCCATCGCCTCTCTGCACCGTTATACCGCACAGCTAATTTTTCAGAAAACGCTGCATGATATTCAGCAAACGCTTATCGCCCGGCGCAATCTCCAGCGCCTGTTTCCAGATCTCACGGGCATCTTCCTGCTCACCATTCACCCACAGCACCTCACCCAGATGCGCCGCCACTTCAGGGTCCAGGCTGATTTCAAGTGATCTACGCAGCATTTTAATAGCCTCATTGTATCGACCCAGCCGGTAGAGCACCCACCCCATGCTATCGAGAATTGCGTTGTCATTCGGGCGCAGCTCCAGCGCGCGCTTCACATAAGCGTACGCCTCCTGGTAGCGATCGGTGCGATCGGCCAGGGTGTAACCCAGCGCATTGAGCGCATCCGCATTGTTGGCATCCAGTTCAAGAATCTGTTTCAGATCTCGTTCTGCAAGGTCTATGAGATCGAGTCGTTCAGCCGCCAGTGCTCGTGCATAAAGCAGAGGCACACTTTTCGGCATCTCTGTCAGGGCGTGGTCATAAAGCCTCAGCGCCTCCTGATGCTGCTCAGCACCGCGCAAGATCTCCCCCTCCACCAGAAAGAGGCGCTGCCGCTGTGCCGGCGCGCTCACATGCAGTGAGTGCAGGTACTGACGCGCCTTACCAATATCGCCAAGCTGCGATGAGATCATCGCCTGCCGCACCCGCGCCTCAACCAGATTATCACCACGCGTCACAAAGCTGTAATGTGCCAATGCGGCCTCTCGGTTCCCTCTCAGCTCCTCTAACTGACCCAGATAGAAACGCGCATCATCGACACGCTGACCGCTCTCCCGCGCCCGGTTGAGGTAATCATAGGCCTCATCCTGTCGCTCCAGCTGTAACGCCAGCAACCCTAGTGCAAACAGCACATCGACATCCCCTGGCGCCTGTTTTATGACAACTTTGTACTGCTTAAAGGCCTCATCATAGTCACGAGCGTCAACCAATTGGCGAGCATAGGTCAGGCGCAGCACCGTTTCGTCTGGCAAAAACCTGACCTGCTTTTCGAGATAGGCAACCGCGCCATCTTTAT
>DRLG01000286.1 GCA_011053135.1 Chromatiales bacterium | reverse complement strand
TATGTTGTCTCAGCCACCATAGAGGGGACCAAACCTGGCGGTGGCTGCTGCTAACAGAACTGATATCATGCAGCTTAGCCTGCATGGCAACCTCGCCATGTTAACTTGATCTGTGAGATGAAGAAGCACCCCAGGCGGCCCAGCTCCCTGCCTTCACGTAGTGCCTTGGTCGCTGCATCCATACCAAATTTGGTACGATCATTCTTGACTATGCGCTAAAATAGCGCTTACTCTTTAAAGTAGATGTAGGAAAGCTTCAAAGAGATGACGAACTGGATAGGCAATGTACAAACTTAGCCCTTAAGAAAAAAACTCTGATGAAAAAAATAACATATCAGTATAAAGGGGTCCTTCAACGCGTTGTGGACGGTGACACCCTTGATGTCACCATTGATATGGGCTTTGCTATTACCACTCGCCAGCGAATCCGACTAGCGAAGGTTGATACTGCGGAGATCTTTCGGGTACCAAAAGCTTCGGAAGCCTATCAGGAAGGCATAAAGGCAAAGGAATATGTTGAAAAGCGTCTACAGGAAAATCCTGATGGGTTCATCATTGAAACACTGAAACAACCCGGAAAGTATGGTCGCTATATAGGAGAGATATTTTTACCGGACTCTGACATTTCTCTTAACGATGAACTACTTCAGAAAGGTCTGGCTAAAAAATGGCCACATTGAGCTGATAGTTGATACAAAGAATCTCTAATAATGGATATACAAATCACTGAAATTGACGGCATTGGACAAGGATTTGGTGCCCAGTTGGTAAAAGCGGGAGTCACCACCGTTTATGATCTCCTAAATACCGCTAGCTCTGCGGAAGGGAAAACACTCTTATCAAAAACCACCGGCATTCCCCGACGGAAAATTGTACGATGGTACAGTATAGGGAATTTTTTGCGTGTAGAGGGACTCAACAGTGATTACGGCGACCTGCTATATCGTTCAGGAACCAGCACCTTATCCGCTCTAGCCGAAAAAGACCCTGCTACCATTCTATCGGAAATCCAGGCGCTGTCTTCACTCAGACTTCGAAAGGAGAACCCGGCACCTGATCAGGAAATGATTATCAGCTGGCAGCAAGCTGCCCAGAAGCTGATAGAAGAGCTCGATTTACCCGACGAATCCACCCCGGATTATTCGCTCTCTGGTAATTACAGAGAGCTGAAAGACCTGATAGAGGAATCTATTGAAGCTTCGAACTACCCCAGACTGCTTAATCTGAGCAACATTTTACGGGGACAGGCCTGGGGTCACATGGCACTAAGCCACACTCCCCACCAACTTCGGTACAGTACCGGAATGGCCATTCTCTCCGGGATGATGCGCACTGTTGCCCGAGTACACCAGGAAAAAACGCGACAGGCACTACTGGAAGCTGAAACTGATCCTGACTTTTTGCTTTCCAGTGACCGTAATACCAGCTTCCGCTTAAGCCTTTTTGCCGAGCAACTGGAGGAAAATGCAAGAGCACTCCGCGTACCTATGTTTTCACGTAATTTCGACGAACTAGCAGCACTAGCCGGACAAATGATTTTTCAGTACGACATCCTGCTGGAAGAGATTTTACGCATTTTACGCAAAACCCTAAATCCAAGAGCGACGTTGAGTCAGGGTTACCTGATCAACCGGGTTCTGGGATCGAAAATACTAGAAACCATGCAGGTGCAGTACGGCTTCGCCTGGTACCTGTTGTTTGCCCTTAATAGCCGGAACCCAGAGAAGGAGCTAGAGCACCACCTTGAACAGGCTCAACACTTACCAATTGAGACTGAAACTCTCTTCAGCGACAGCGTTACCGTAAAAGATATCCTGGACTCGACTGTAAAACCTTGTGATACCAAAGTTCAGATATTGGGGCGCTTTTACCGTATCTGGGAGACCCAGGCTCAAGCCTTTACCTATGGACTAAAAGATGCAAGTGGAAAAATATCCGTGAAATTCGATATCGATCCTCAGATTCCAGATGCATACCATCTTTCAATCTGCATTCTTGAGGGTGTACTAAATACTGAGGAGGGAGAAGTTTATCTGAGAGCTAGCGGTTTAAAACCTGAGCTAAAAAAAGAAGAACTCTCAGCAACAGACTGGAATGCTCATTTAGAACAGTTTTTTGCCAAATGGAATCAGCAATATCTGCCAGTCAGTTTTCGCACACTGGATAGTTACCTTCATGTAGATGAGGTAATCAAATATCGTTTCCGTCACCTTTAACAACCATAAAGAAGAAAATCATGGCTGAAGAATGTACATGCGATAGCAAGCTCGAAAAGGTGGATGAAAAAATCACCAAAGTCGAAGAACTGGGAGAAAAAATTGCTGGCGCTGAATCTGAGCTTTGGGATATAGAATATGAATATGAATCCGTCGAAGCTGATTATGAAGATTATCTGCTGGAAAAGGAAAAACCATCGCAGGGTGAAGAGGGAGAATTATGCCTAGTGGTAGAAGGCATTACCATTTGCTACCCACCGTATAAAGAGGATGATTTTCAAGAGCTAAAGGATAAGATTGAGAAATTTCAGAAAAAACTGGAGAAGCTGAAGGATAAGATCGAAGAAAAAGAAGATAAAATAAGTGAGCTATCAAACAAACTGACAACGGCTCATGATGACCTCAGTGAAGCCGAGTCCGAATTTTACGAATGTGAAGCCAAGCTGATCACCACCGACGATGGCATATTAATAAAAAAAGACTGTGCTATCAAATGCGAGGGTTGCGGCCGGTACTACTCTCCGGAAGCCTTTAGCAAATCAATTGAAGCATGGGAGCTGCTAAATAAATAACGAGAAAGATGTTCACCACAAGCTAGCCGTATTAACCGATCTATAAATAAATCGGCGACACATTATGTAGCAGAAAACATGCACCCGACTAAGCAGCAGCAACCCTGAGATCTGATTAATTAATGTTGATGGCCACCCACACCATGCGCGTGACCGTGGGCGATCTCTTCATCGCTGGCATCACGAATTCCCACCACCTCAAGGTCAAAGGTCAGGGTTTTTCCCGCAAACGGGTGGTTACTATCCACCGTCACCATAAATTTCCCAACCTTAACAATGGTAACCTGGCGCTGACCCTGTTCTGTCTGCACTGTTGCAACCATCCCCGGCTTCCATTTCTTTGCGCCCTGAAGATGTTTCACAGGCACTCGCTGCAGTGAGCCCTCAATGCGCTCGCCATAGGCCTCTTCAGGTGCTAACGTCACACTAAATTTATCGCCAACACATTTTCCCGAGAGCGCATTCTCCAGCCCGGCCATCATATTATTGCAGCCGTGCAGGTAGGCAACCCGCTCCTCTTTCGTCGACTCAAGCACAGCCTGCTGCTCATCTTTCAACTCGTAGAGAAACTGGACGACCTTATTATCTTCAACCTTCATGACCTAACCCCGGATAAAAGCGCGCTATTTTACATGCCCAAAGTATCCTCCGCATAGAGGCAATGGGGATTATCATCATTAATAAAGGGAAAAGCCACCCACCTGTCTGGTGGGCTGTTGAAGTTATGCGTAATAATCGACCGCTTGAGATGAGAGCACCATTTCACCCTGCTCTGTCTCTGCTAACTCGTGCGCACCACCTTCTCCGCCCCGCTCATCATCGGCGCTATGTTCACGCTCCTGCTCAGGTGCCTGCTGCTGAGCAAAGGAGTGGTCGGAGACATCGACATCAACCAGATTCACACCGTTATCACCCAGCATTTCACGCAATCTTGGCATGGCCGTCTCCAGTGCTTCACGCACAGCCCCGTTTTGAACACTGAAATTTATGGTTGTCTGGTCATTCTGTACAGAAATCTTCACCTCAACAGGGCCAAGATGAGCGGGGTTCATTTTCAGTTCTGCCGCCTGCACCTGGCTATTGACCATCCACTTAACGCGGTTACCCATCTCCTCTCCCCAGCTCGCCTGCTGAGAAAAGGGGGTGTTGATCGCGGCCTGCATCAACGGTTTAGTTTCACTGCCACCTTTTGCTTCAGCAGATAGTGCCGTCAGGTTTCCCATTGCGCTGGTGAAGCTCTCTCCCGTTTTACTCTCACCACCATTCGCGGGCTGCTTTAACAGCATCGCATCACGCAGCATATTTGAGAGTTGCGATCCGTTATTCAACACTGGCGCGCTCTCCACCTGAGGTAAAAGACGCACGCCAGCCAGCTCATCATCGACCATCTCTGCCGGGGTGAGAGCCAACTGTTTCATCATCAACGCTTGCTGTTGCTTCAACTGCTCCTGAGCGGCAAGCTGTGAAGCTGTCCCACCCAGCTCTGCCTGCTGGCCCGAGAGTATCTGTCTCCTTGCGCTACTATTCTCAACCACCGCTGCTGGCGTCACGGCGAGTTGCAGTACGGTATTAAGGTCATCCGCTAACTCACCACCGCTTTCCAGTAACGGCTGCTCTAACTGCCTTTTCTGTTCATCACTGATTAGCAGGTTATTCGCACTGCGTGCGACACCCCCCTCTATCACACCTGGTGGCAATAATTGCCCATCAAGCGGCAACTCCTGCCCCCCAAAGGGTGCGACCAACTGGGGTTTAAACGGTGTTTGATCGGACTGTTGCAGTGAAGAGAGTGTGTTTGAGAAGAGCGGGGAAAAGGGTGTCTGCTCAGATGAAATAGCGTTAGAGGCGCTATTCAGGCTGCTGGAAGCCTGTGTCGCTGCGTCTGTGGCACTGACTGCTGGTATTAAATTGGTGGGCAAGCTCTGCATAATACGCTTCTCTTATCGCCTGTTGCGGCCTGATCAATGTTAGTTACACAGGATACAGAGCAAAGGGTGTGCCAATCATGCTTCAAAGTGGGTACCTGTTTCTCCCCATGCGCTGTGAACGTTCATCAGATTCTGCCTGCTCCTTTTTTTCGCGCGCTTCATCTTCCTGCTGCCGGTAGCGCTCAGTCACCTTTCCCAGCGCCTGATGACGAGCTCTCATCTCCAGCCACGCTCTATTTTTCTCCTGTAGTTGCACTTCACATGCCACCAACTGAGCCTCTTGCTGCTCAACTGCCACCGACAGACGTGCGATAAAGCTGCGGTAATCATTGATCTGCGCGATATTCATCCCGTTGCGCCCACCCTCGCGCAGGCGCTGAAGATACTCCGCCTGATATTGTCTTAACTCGATCAGCTTCGCCTCCTGTTGATCGATCACCTTTCGATATTCGCTCAATGCCAGGGCGGCATCCTCTTCACGCTCTTTCGCTATTTTGATCACCGGCTGTAGACGACGAGACTTCAATGCAACTCCTTAGATCTGATAACTAAACGTTATTGCCCTGCCGGCACAACACTGCTTACCGCCATTGGTCTGTTCACAAGTGCCGACAGCTGCTGCATACCGCTCTGCAGGTTCACTGACTCCGAAATGTTCTGCTGCAGGAAGGCCCTGAGATGTGGATAGAATTCAATCGCCTCATCGACCTCTGGATCACTGCCTCTGGTATAGGCACCTACGTTAATCAGATCACGGTTCTGCTGATAGCAGGAGTAGAGCTGCTTGAAACGGCCCACCTCTTTCTGATGAGATTCGGTGGTGATCTCTGTCATCACACGGCTAATCGATGCCTCGATATCGATCGCGGGGTAGTGCCCGGCATCAGCCAGTTTACGCGACAACACAAAGTGGCCATCCAGAATGGCTCGCGCAGAATCGGCAATCGGGTCCTGCTGGTCGTCACCCTCAGTTAACACTGTATAGAAGGCGGTGATTGATCCACCATTTTCTGTGGTGCCTGCACGCTCAACCAACTGTGGCAGTTTCGCAAAGACAGAGGGCGGATAACCTTTAGTTGCAGGTGGCTCACCAATCGCGAGCGCAATTTCACGCTGTGCCTGTGCATAACGTGTCAATGAATCCATCAGCAGCAGCACCCGCTTCCCCTGGTCACGAAAATACTCAGCGATGCTCGTAGCCATCATGGCGCCATGCATCCGCATCAAGGGTGGATTGTCGGCAGGGGTTGCCACCACCACCGCACGTGCCAGCCCCTGCGGCCCTAGAATATTATCGGTAAACTCTTTCACCTCGCGGCCACGTTCACCAATCAAACCAACAACGACGACATCGGCATTGGTGTAGCGTGTCATCATCCCGAGCAGTACACTCTTACCCACACCACTACCGGCAAATAGACCAAGACGCTGACCACGTCCTACCGTTAACAGTGTGTTGATTGCACGTACACCGACATCCAGCGGTTCACGAATCGGTGGCCGTCGCAATGGGTTGAGCGGTTTGGCACTCAACGGCATCGTGCCTTCTGTAACCAACGGCCCTTTATCATCAAGCGGTTTACCAGCGCCATCGATCACACGCCCCAGCAGCTCTTTGCCAACGAGCGCCTCATATGCCTGCGCAGAAGGGATGACCCTGGCATTCGGCACAATCCCCTGCACCTCTCCACTGGGCATCAGATAGGTTTTATCTCCAGCAAAACCGACCACCTCCGCTTCAATCGGCTGTGAATTGATGCTACTGATTAGGCAACGTCCACCAACGGCAACCTGGCAACCCACCGCTTCCAGTGTTAACCCAACCATGCGCGTTAACTTGCCTTCAACCACCAATGTCGGAGGCTCCCCCAATTTGTCACGGTAGCTCGCAATTCGCTCTTTCCAGATGGTACTACGCCGATGCATTTACATGATCCCCTTCGCGCTCGCCGCCCATCAACTCAGCTACCACAGCGGCGAGGCGCGCTTCGATAGAGGCGTCCAGTTCTGCATGCTCAGTCTCAAGACGACAGCCGCCACGCGTTAATGATGGATCGCCAATCAGCTCCCATCGACCCTGTTCCGATATCGATAACGACTCTTTAAGCAGCGCGGCATCTTCTGGATGAAGGTACACCTTTATCGTACGAGAGGTGGTTGGGAGCACAGCCACCGCTTCTCTCACCACCGCAACGATCTCTCCCGGGTTGGTTTTAATCTCTCGACGCACCATATGTTTTGCTATCGTCATGGCTAACGTAACAAGTTCATCGACCACCACATCATCAAGCTCTGCTAACGGTTGCGACAGTTGCCCAATCACCTGGGCAAGGTTACTGGCCTGTTGATTCAGGTTCGCCTCTCCTGCCGCAACACCTTCCTGCCGCCCTTTGGCAAAACCTTCGTCGTAGCCCTGCTGGCGTCGCACCTCAATCTCTTTTTTAGTGAGTTCACTAACTATCTGACGGGCAGGGGTAGAACCGGCAGTCGTTGAGCCTACTTCAGGCAGCCTCCAGCGCAAGCAATCCTCAGAGTCTTCAGAAAGAATAATGCGGCTAGACATATTCATCTGACCCCTTACCGCCTAGCTGAATGTCACCCGATTCGGCCATACGCCTTGTAATAGAGAGGATCTCTTTCTGTGCAGCTTCAACATCACTGAGTTTGACAGGCCCTCGTGCTTCAAGGTCATCCTTCAACATTTCACCAGCACGCTTGGACATGTTGTCAAAGATCTTAGCCTGCAGGTCTGGTTCAGCCCCTTTCAGTGCCAGCACTAGCGTTTCCGAGGAGACCTCACGCAACAGCGCCTGAATACCACGGTCATCGATATCCGCCAGGTCAGCAAAAACAAACATCAGATCCTGAATGCTCTCACCCAGTTCATTATCGAACTCAGCGATCTGTTCCATGATCACGCTCTCTTCAGCGCTGTCCATAAAGTTCAATATACTGGCTGCGGTTTTAATGCCCCCAACTGTTGCAGATTTTACCGCTGTATTTCCCTTAAACTGCTTCTCAATCACGTTGTTCAGCTCTTCAAGTGCCGATGGTTGCAAACGATCAAGTGTCGCCACCCTCAGTAGCACATCGAGCCGCACCTTCTCAGGTAACAGACCAATCACTTCTGCCGCCTGCTCAGAATCAAGATAGGAGAGGACAACCGATATAATCTGAGGATGCTCAAGACGGATCACTTCCACAACTGCTCGCGGGTCCATCCATTTCAACTGCTCCAGGCCTGACGAGCTAGTACCCATCAGGACCCGATCAATCACACTCCCCGCCTTGTCTTCGCCTAGCGCCTTGACCAGCACGCTCTTTAAATATTCATCGGAACCGACACCAAAGGCGGTCTCATTATCGGCTGTCTTACAGAACTCACCCAGTACAGCATCCGCCTGTTCGCGTGAGATGTTGCTCAGTTTTGTCATCGCCTCACTAACGCGATGCACCTCCTTGGGGCCGATATATTTCAGAACCTCAGAAGCGCCCTGCTCTCCCAGACTCATCAGCAGTATAGCCGCCCGATCAACCCCGGACAGTTCCTCTTTTTTATCCACCATCAGCGGCTACCCAGTTGTTAAC
>DRLG01000285.1 GCA_011053135.1 Chromatiales bacterium | reverse complement strand
GATCACCGCGTTCTCTTCAACGATCACCCCTTCAACGATCTCAGAGCGGGCACCGATGAAACAGTTGTCTTCGATGATGGTCGGGTTGGCCTGGAGCGGCTCTAGTACGCCACCGATGCCGACACCGCCGGAGAGATGGACGTTTTTACCAATCTGCGCGCATGAGCCTACGGTCGCCCAGGCATCGACCATGGTGCCGCTATCGACATAGGCGCCGATGTTCACGTATGACGGCATCAGCACCGTATTGGGGGCGATGTAGGCACCGCGACGTGCCGTGGCGGGTGGTACCACTCGCACTCCACATTCGCGGAAATCACGTGAGTTATAGTCGGCATATTTGGATTGCACTTTGTCGTAGTAGTTAGTGAAACCGCCTTTCATAAATGCGTTGTCTTCGATACGGAATGATAGCAGCACGGCCTTTTTCAGCCACTGGTTAACAACCCAGTCGCCCTCCCGCTTTTCGGCGACGCGCAGGCTGCCGTTGTCGAGCTGTGCCAGCGCATCAAGCACCGCCTCTTTGACGTGGGTGTCAACATTGCGCGGGTTGATCTCGGCGCGGTTTTCAAAGGCCTTTTCAATGATGGCTTGTAAATCACTCATGCTCTTTTCTCCGTTAATAAACTTAATCTTGGTTAAAGGTTAATAATTAAATCTTTGATCCGTTTTGCGGCGTCGATACACTCATCCAGTGGTGCCACTAGCGCAATACGGACATAACCGCTACCGGGATTGATGCCGTGCGCCTCGCGTGATAGATAACTACCAGGCAGCAGATTGATCTGTTTCTGTCTGTATAGTTGCAGTGCAAATTCCGCATCGTCGCCGTTCATCGCCGCCGGTGTTTTTAACCAGAGGTAAAAACTGGCTGCGGGTTGAGAGAGTTCGGTCACCTCGCCGAGTATATCAATCACGGTGGTAAACTTTTCACGGTAATAAGCGCGGTTTTCAACCACATGCTGCTCATCGCTCCACGCCTTAATGCTGGCCTGCTGGGTATAGGGTGCCATAGCGCAGCCGTGATAGGTGCGGTAGAGGAGAAATTTTTTGATTAACGCCTCATCTCCGGCGACAAATCCGGAGCGCATGCCGGGCAGATTAGAGCGTTTCGATAGGCTGTGAAACACCATGCAGCGGCTGTAATCGGTGTTGCCGATTTCGGCCGCGGCCTGAAGGAGTCCCGCAGGTGGGGTAGTTTCATCGAAATAGATCTCGGAATAGCACTCGTCGGAGGCGATCACAAAGTCAAATCGCTCCGCAAGTTTTATCAGCCGCTTTAACCGATCAATATCGATTACCGAGCCGGTGGGGTTACTGGGTGAGCAGAGGTAGAGCAGCTGGCAGCGTTGCCACGCTGTGTCAGGTACGCTCTCGAAGTCTGGCAGCCAGTCGGTTGCGGCAGTGGCGTTGATATAGTACGGCGCAGCGCCGGCGAGAAAAGCGGCGCCCTCATAGATCTGATAGAACGGATTTGGGGTCATCACCAGTGGGTCTGGCTGGGTGCGGTCGACCACCGTCTGTGCAAAGGCAAACAGCGCCTCGCGGGTGCCGTTGACCGGCAGCAGGTGGCGTTCGGCATCGATGCTGTTCGCCGGCAGTGAAAAGCGCGCCATAAGCCAGGCCGCCGTCGCCTCGCGCAGCGCTGGCATCCCTTTTGTGGCGGGGTAATTGGCCAGCCCATGCAGGTGGGTGATGAGCGCCTCGGTGACAAAACTGGGCGGGCTGTGTTTCGGTTCGCCCACCCCCAGGTTAATCGCACGGTAGGCTTTGTCGGGGGTGATGCCGGCCTTTAGTTGTGCAAGTTTCTCAAAGGGGTAGGGTTGCAGTCTGGATAAATCTGGGTTCATGCCTGTTTAGTCGAATGTGGGCGAGCCGTGCTATGGTGGGCGAAATTTCAAATTATCCGCGCAGTATAATTCATTCAGCCATATGCCGTCCAAACAGAGCCACATTATCTTACCCGTACTGGCGTTACTACTGGGGGCGACCCTGTGGGGGCTCTTCTGGTATCCACTGCGGTTATTAGAAGAGAACGGCCTGGTGGGACTTTGGGCGACGCTACTGATCTACGGTGCAGCGCTGGTGGTGGGGATGCCGGTGATCCTCAAACGTCGCTACCCACTTGTACGGCCGTGGATGCTGTTGCTGCTCGCCTGTGTCAGTGCGTGGTGCAACATCGCCTTTATCCTTGCGATCCTGGAAGGGAATGTGGTGCGGGTGACGCTGCTCTTTTTTCTCTCGCCACTGTGGACTGTGATCCTCAGCAAGCTACTGCTCGATGAGCCACTGACCCGCGCTGCACGCATCACGCTGCTGCTTGCGCTGGTGGGCGCACTGATTATGTTGTGGGATAGTGAGATGGGTGTGCCGTGGCCACAGGGGCGGGCGGACTGGCTGGCACTATCGTCCGGTTTCGCCTTTGCCCTCGCCAATGTGCTGATTCGCAAGTTGCATGATGTCGAAATCTGGGTCAAGACAGTCTGCACCTGGTGGGGGGCGGTGTCGCTTGCCGCTGTGTGGATAGTGGTCGCTGGAGTACCGCTACCGGAGGTTGAGCGTGAAGTGGTGGTTGGGGCGCTCTCTCTCGGTGCGATCGGCATGGTGGTGATGACGCTGGTGGTGCTCTACGGCGTTACTCACATGCCGGCACACCGCTCAGCGGTGATTCTACTATTTGAGTTAGTGGTTGGGGCGGTCTCGGCGCAACTCCTTACCGATGAATATGTGACGCTTAATGAGTGGATCGGCGGTCTGTTGATCGTGCTGGCTGGCTGGTATGCCGCTCGCCATCAGATACGCGGTGCAGAGAGTGGGGAGAGATAAGGGTTGTGCATGTTGTGACAGCGCCCTTAGATATAACTTCTCAGCATATCAAAAATGATTAGCCGCGATGTTCATTGCAGGTTTATCTCCATGGGCCGATAGTCAGATATGAATGTTACTTTTCCATTATCAGGCCGTTGAACTACTACTCAGATAGCACGATAGATCGCTAAAACTCATCTGAAGATGCTCATTTACTCCAGTAAACAGCGCTCTTTCGACCGGTTTTTACTCGCCTCGTACTCACCTGAGCGAACTT
>DRLG01000284.1 GCA_011053135.1 Chromatiales bacterium | reverse complement strand
ATGATACCGTTACAACAACGGAAACTACAGCTGAAGCGTCAACAACAGAAGAAACAGTTGATGCCACTTCAGATAAAACAGAAGTGGAGCAGATTAAGGTTGATTCGGATACAGTTGCATCATCTGAAGGAGCGACAGAAGCTGAAACAAAACCGGAAGAAAAGGTTCCAGCCGAACTCGTTGCAGAAGCAGCAACTGACAAACCCCAGGGTGAAAACCGAATTCACTGAGTTCTATGTAGAACCAGCAGAATTAAAAAAGGGAGCTCACCGCTCCCTTTTTTACAGCCTTTTTTCGAGGGTAATAAAGCTATAAGGATATCGATTGTTTTCATCTGCCTCACAGTCGGTGCGTTCAACTTCACGCCACGCCGCTTCATCTAATTCAATAAAATAGGCGTCACCAACAAAATCATGGTGAATCACTGTGAGGTAGATACGTTGTGCAATCGGTAATGTCTGTTGATAAAAAGAGGCACCACCGATCACCATCACTTCGTCTTCGTCCTGTGTTAGCTCGATCGCTTCATCAATACTATTAACGACAAAACACCCCTCAGCAGAGTACGACTGATTATTGGTGATGATGATGTTGGTGCGACCAGGGAGCGGGCGCCCAATAGACTCATAGGTTTTCCGCCCCATTAAGATCGGCTTGCCCATCGTGATCTTCTTAAAGTGTTTGAAGTCAGCGGGCAGGTGCCACGGCAAGCGGTTATTGATACCGATAACACGGTTAGTACCCATTGCAGCAATTAATGAAATCATCACTTAAACAGCAACGGGCGCTTTTATATGAGGATGATATTTGTAACCCTTCAACTCAAAGTCTTCAAAGCTGAAATCAAAAATAGAGTCAATTTCAGGATTAATGTTCATGGTTGGTAATGGGTAAGGGGTTCTGGATAGCTGTAGATCAGCCTGCTCAAAGTGGTTGGAGTAGATGTGTGCGTCGCCAAGGGTGTGTATAAAATCACCCACTTTCAACCCACAGACCTGGGCGATCATCATCGTCAGTAGTGCATATGATGCAATATTAAAAGGGACACCGAGAAAGATATCAGCACTGCGTTGATAGAGTTGGCAGGAGAGCTTACCATCCGCAACATAAAACTGAAAAAAGGCGTGGCAGGGGGGCAGGGCCATGTTCTCAATCTCACCGACATTCCATGCTGAAACAATAAGGCGGCGTGAATCGGGGTTAGTTTTAATCTGTTCAATCAGGTTTGAGATCTGGTCGATATGTTCGCCGCTGGCTGTCGGCCAGGAACGCCACTGCGAGCCATAAACAGGGCCAAGATTTCCATCATCGTCTGCCCACTCGTCCCAAATCCTGACACCGTTATCCTTGAGGTACTGGATATTGGTGTCGCCAGAGAGGAACCAGAGCAGTTCATGAATAATGCTGCGCAGATGACATTTTTTTGTGGTGACAAGTGGAAAGCCTTCATTAAGATCAAAGCGCATCTGATAACCAAAGAGGCTTTTTGTACCGGTACCAGTGCGGTCACCCTTGTAGGTACCATTAGTTTTTACATGTTGTAACAGGTCGAGATACTGCTGCATGAAGTTAAACCCTTATTTATCAGACTTTCTATATGCCCAGACAAGCAGACCAATGCCGCCGAGGATCATCGGTGCAGAAAGCAGTTGTCCCATTGTGAGCCAATCAAAAGCGAGGAAACCGATATGGCTATCTGGCGTTCTAAAGAACTCAACAAACGAGCGGAAGAGGCCATAGAAAAGGAGAAACATACCGGAGACCGCCATCGTTGGACGAGGCTTTCTTGAATAGAGCCATAAGATCAGAAACAGCGCCAGCCCTTCGAGCAGCGCTTCATAAAGCTGAGAGGGGTGACGCGGCATCATCCCTTCACGCGGTGCCATTGCCCAGGGGAGATCGGAGGCGCGCCCCCACAGCTCACCATTTATAAAATTACCAATGCGCCCGGCGAAAAGGCCGAGTGGTACCAGTGGCGCGATAAAGTCGGTGACCTGAAAAAAGGTGGTTCCTGTTTTTCGTGCGAACAGCAACATGGCAACCAGAACCCCCAAAAGGCCACCATGAAATGACATTCCACCCTGCCAGACATAGAAAATAGAGATCGGATCTTCGAGACGGCTGGCAAGGTCATAAAAAAGGATGTAGCCAAGGCGGCCGCCGGCGACCACACCGATGGCGCCGTAAAAAATAAGGTCACTAATCTGTTCCGGGGTGAATAATGCACCCGGTTTTCGCGCACGTAGAGAGCCAAGCCACCAAGCGGAGGCAAAAGCGAACAGGTACATCAGCCCGTACCAGTGAATTTTAACGAGACCGAGATCGAGGGCAACGGGGTCAATATCAGGGTGGATCAACAAGTGGTAAACTACCTTATGTCATTGATTTTTGATGTTATAGTATATTTCAAAGAGGCGATAAAAATAATTTTCAATCAGAAAGCGGGTTGATAAAAGCAGTATAACGGGAGTTCTTCTCTCAGCAAAGATAACATTATAGGCTATCGCTTTATTTTCCCGGCAGAAAAAAGGATAATAGCGGGCTCGAAACGATCCTTGCGCCAGATCCAACGCGCTGTTTCCTGAAGAATTTCTGCTAATGTGGCCAGGCGAAAGGCAAAAGCCCTCGCTGGTTATGATCGGCAAAACAGTTTTATTTTTAAAGTGAAGAGGAAAACCGTATGCATATTGGTGAGACTATTACGCAGTTCATTATTGAAGAGCAGCGCCGTGTTGGTGGAAATGGTGATTTTACAGCGCTACTCAATGACGTTTTTACTTCATGTAAAGCGATCTCTGGCGCGGTAAACAAGGGTGACCTGATCGGCGTACTGGGTAGTGCAGAGAGTGAAAACATTCAGGGCGAAACTCAGAAGAAACTCGATATCATCTCAAATGATATGATGATCAACGCCAATATCTGGGGCGGGCACCTGGCGGCGATGGCCTCTGAAGAGATGGATGATATCTATGAGATCCCAGGCCAGTACCCGCGCGGTAAATACCTGCTGGTCTTTGATCCTCTGGACGGTTCATCAAACATCGATGTCAATATCTCTGTTGGTACCATCTTCTCTATCTTGCGCTGTCCCGATGGTGTTGAAAAGCCAACCGCTGAAGATTTTATGCAGCCAGGCACCGAGCAGGTCTGTGCCGGTTATGCACTCTATGGCCCATCAACCATGATGGTGATGACCACAGGTCACGGTGTAAACGCCTTTACTCTGGATCAGAATGTTGGTGAATTCATCCTGACTCAGAAAGATATGAAGATTCCAGAAGATACGGCAGAATTCTCAATCAACGCCTCTAACCAGCGTTTCTGGGAGCCACCGGTGCAGCGTTATGTTGCTGAGTGCCTGGCCGGTAAAGATGGCGAAGCGCGTGACAAAAACTTTAACATGCGCTGGGTGGCATCAATGGTAGCCGAGGTGCACCGCATCCTGACACGTGGCGGAATCTTTCTCTATCCAAAAGATAACAAAGATCCAGCAATGGCCGGAAAGCTGCGTCTGATGTACGAAGCGAATCCTATGTCGATGATTGTTGAGCAGGCAGGTGGCGTTTCATCTACCGGCCGTGAGCGTATCATGGAGATCCAGCCAACAGGTCTGCATCAGCGTGTGCCGGTGATTCTGGGCTCCAGGAATGAAGTTGAGCGTGTTATCTCTTACCACAAAGAGTAACTGCCACAGGAAAGAGTCAGCGTGAAAGAGATCCCCGCAATAGCGGGGATTTTTTTAGCTGAAAAACGGGGAGCTTAAGAGTGGGGCTGCAGCAGCCTTAGTTGCGGAAATTTTCATACTGCAACGGCAGGTCGAGATCAGATTCGCGGAAAAGCGCAATCGCCTGCTGCAGGTCATCGCGCTTCTTTCCGGTAATGCGCACTTTATCGCCCTGAATTGCCGCCTGCACCTTAAGCCTGGACTCCTTCGTGATCTTCACCAGCTTTTTAGCAAACACCGCATCGATACCCTGCTGCAGGTTGATCGCCTGGTGAACCTCTTTTCCCTGGGTGATAGCATTTTCTGTTTTAAGGGAGGCGAGGTCAACGCCACGTTTTGAGAGCTTATTGTGGAGGATGCTTGTCATCTGCTGTAGCTGAAAAGTACTCTCCGCATGCATCATGATGGCCGACTCTTTTTCCTTCAGCTCAAAACGGGCATTGCTTCCCTTGAAGTCAAAGCGGGTACCAACTTCGCGGTTGGCCTGATCAACTGCATTGTTAACCTCATGCAGATCAACTTCTGATACAACATCAAACGATGGCATCTGATCGGTTCCTGTTCAGGTGGTGTAACCTGCCTTAAGGCAGGTCGCGATCCATCACAGTCTTGCGGCGATCTTTCTGCGCATTTGCAATGGCTTCATCACAAAGTTTTGCAACGATACCTGAGAGAGCAGGAACAACATTACCCGCAGTGCTCATGCCGTCTGATTTCTCTTTGATGTAAGCCTTAAGCTTGGAGGTGACAACCAGCGGAGCGTGCGTGCCGGTATCGCTGTTGAAATCGCGGTCCATCACCGTTTTGCGGCGATCTTTGATAGTGTTTTCAATGGCGGCATCACAGCGGGCACGGATCAGATCTGAAAGTGCAGGAGCGAAATTGCCAGCAGTGCTCATGCCATCAGATTTTTCTTTAATGTAGCCTTTGATTTTAGAGATTACCACCAATGTTTCACTCATATTTACTTCTCCAAAAAAGTATTAAATTGTTGACGGCCTGTATCAGATAAAGCCGATGGCCTTCGATTGTACGCCATTCAGAAATTAAATCACATCGCAAAGCGGATGGAAATTAGCAGTATTTTAAAGGTATGAAGGGTCTCTGAGATGGTGAGCAGAAGCAGAAAGCTTTGAATCGACGTCCGCAGGTTAGGGAGGTGGTGAAGGAAAAAGGTGGTATGGCTCCATTATCACGGAAGGTTTGGTTGAGATGCTTTATACTCCCCAGATGATGGCTATGCGCTGTGTCTTCTGTAGCAGAAAATAAAGAACGGCGATTCGCTGGCGCCTGTTCCACCCCCCTCATCAATAAACATTCGTGGTTTTCGATAAAAGAGATTAGTGATAATGGCTAAAACAGATAAATATGTAGGTATTCACAACGAAGTAAATGGTGGCATGACAACCATTGGTAAGCTGATTCGAGACGCCTGGGTTTTTGGAATCATACCTGAAACAGAGAGTTGTGAAGGGTGGAACTATAGTCGTGTTAATGAACTGATGCAGCAGGTGGATGCCGAGTGGGATAAGTATGGTTGCATGGTTAGAGACCTGCCTGATCCGTTAAGAGAGCGGCATGAGCGTATCCATGGTGCTGCTATTGCTAAAGCCAGAACCGCAGGCTGGAGTGGCGAATTTGAAACAGATGATGAGCAGTAAATAGTTGAAACAGGCTGGGGTTGCCAGGGGGTAGGCCAGATAGTGTTTGAGCGTGATTAATAGATGGTTTTGCTTGCGATGGATGAAAAATCACTTTCGACCATAAATTGATCATAGACCGTCACAGCAAAAAAATGAGTTCCTGTTGCCAGGCCGTCTACTTTATATTCGTTCACCGTCGGATCTGCAATATCAACGAGAAGGCTTAAATCAGTAGCATCTCTGCCAGAGTATATTTTAAAGCCCCCCAGCTCGCTTAAGGTGATCACCGAGTTATCAACACGCGTTGAGGGGGCGACCCAGGATAATATCGCACTTGTTGAGGTGACGGTGATGTTAAAACGCTCCAGGGAGGCCTCATCCACCCCGTCGTTCACGAATATCTGAATATCACGGTAGGTTCCAACATCAGATTCGGCAGGGGTGCCAGATAGACGTCCAGTCGCTGAATCAAAGGCTAGCCATGAAGGTCTGTTCAGAATCGAAAATAGCAGGGAGTTAGCGCCATTATTAGTGGTCGCTGGAGTGAATGAATAGGCGCTATTTTCCTGGACAGCTAGCGGGGGACTCCCAGATATTTGCAGTGGCGAGAGGCTCTTCTCCTCTACCGTGATAGAGAATGGTGGTAACGAGGAGACATGCACCCCATCGGTTACCGTTACTAATATATCACTGAACAGCCCTACGTCACTGGAAGCTGGGGTGCCACTTAACTCGCCAGTTGCTGGGTTGAAGTTTAGCCAGAGGGGCTTGTTGGTGATTTCGAATGTGAGGTTAGCATTTTCTGGGTCCGAGCTTTCAGGCATAAACTGGTATGTGCTGCCCGTTGTGATGATGGCGGAAGGAATGCCATTAATTAATGGCGCTAAGTTGCTGTTATCTTGTGTAAGACCTTTAGAGATATTGTCATTATGATTGTTCTCTGTACTGTTACTACCCCCACCCCCACCCCCACAGGCACTCAACAGCACCAGCAGAGAGGTGTAGGTTATCGATAATTTTAAATTCCTCATAACATCCCTGTTTTGATATGTTTTATGGCTTAATGAGATTATCGAGCAAAGGTCTCTATGGGTACAAAGTTTATAGGGTCTCTTTTTCGTAGCAGAAAATAACACGTAAGGCATATGAATTCATAGCCCAAAATCAGAAATGAGAGATGTGTCACAATTATTTCTGATTTTGGCCATCTAACTGACTGGCGTGGGGCAGATGCACCTCCTCAACCTGCCCGGCATTAAGGTCATGAAATGTCTCCATTGAGATATTTTTCTCTGATTTAGCGACAATGGTGGTGATAGCGGCATCACCGGTAACATTAACGGCGGTGCGCATCATATCAAGCAGGCGATCAACTCCCATGATCAACGCGATTCCCTCTACAGGCAGGCCAACCTGGTTCAATACCATTGCGAGCATAATTAAACCAACACCGGGTACCCCGGCGGTTCCGATTGAAGCGAGCACCGCCATACCGATCACCGTCAGGTATCCCATTAATCCAAGGTCGATGCCGTAGACATTTGCGATAAAGACTGTCGCGACACCCTGCATAATGGCGGTGCCGTCCATATTAATGGTGGCGCCAAAGGGCACCACAAAAGAGGCGGTTGAGTTATCAACCCCAAGACGCTTTTCAACGCTACGCAGCGTCACCGGGATCGTCGCATTAGAGCTTGAGGTGCTGAAGGCGAAGATCTGGGCGGTGCGCATCTTGCGCAAAAAGATCAACGGATCGAGCTTTGAAAAGAGTTTAAAGATCACCATTAACGTCCCGCCTGCATGCAGTAGCAGCACAACTGCGACCACAGCAAAATAGCTGATCATCGGCAGAATCAGGCCGAGCCCCTGTAGCGAAAAAGTCTTTGCCATCAATGCAAATACCCCATAAGGTGCGATATGCATCACCACCGTAACCACCTGCATCATCACTTCATTAAGACGCTCGGCCGCTTCGGCAATTGGGCGTGCCCTTTCACCGACCATCAAAATAGAGACAGCAAATAGAATGGTAAAAAAGATAATCTGTAGCATATTGCCATTGGCGTAAGCGGCAACAGGGTTGCTTGGCACAAGGTCGATAAAGACCTGTGTGATGGGGGGCGCTGCTGGAGCAGTAAAGTTACTGGTGGCACTATTGCTCAATTCAAAGCCCTGGCCTGGGCCAACAAGTGTGGCCACCGCAATCGCAAGGGAGATCGCAAGTGCGGTGGTTAACAGAAACAGTAAAAAAGCCTTTAGCCCAACACGCCCGAGTTTATTGATATCCCCAAGTCCGCAAACACCACAGATAAGAGAAAAGGTGACCAATGGAACAACCAGCATCTTTAGCAGGTTGATGAAGATTGCACCAGCAACATGGAACAGGCCATTAACAAAATAGTCCTGCACAAAGGCGACATCACTGGCGAGCGCATTAATCAGACTACCGAGGATTAACCCGGCACACATCCAGATGAGTATCTTTGTTGTCATGTTCTGTTTTGCCTGCATGGTCACTCCACTGTTACCGCGTTTACTGGGCTAGCGTTAATCAAAAAGTAAGGGGGTTACTCTGT
>DRLG01000283.1 GCA_011053135.1 Chromatiales bacterium | reverse complement strand
CGCTACACAGTGCGCTATACCGGTGCCTATACCGCAGAAGATATGGGGGCGATGATTCTCAAGTGGCGTGACGGCAGTCCGGTCTATCTGCGCGATGTGGCGAAGGTAGAGGTGGCGATGGTCGATCGCAGCAGCTTTGTGATCCAGAACGGCAATGCCGCGATGGCGGTTAACGCTCACCGCGAGACAGGTGTCAATGTGTTGCAGGTGATGGATGGCCTGCGTGAAGCGGTGGCTGAGCTGCGCGATGGGCCACTACAGCGGGCCGGTCTGTCGCTGGAGCAGGTCTACGATGAGACGATCTACATCGACCGCTCGATTGCGATGGTGAGCGGCAATCTGGCGCTCGGTATCCTGCTGGCAGTGGGGGTGTTGTGGTGGTTTTTCCGTAAGTTTCGCGCCACCATGATGGTCGCGCTGGCGATCCCCGCCTGTGTGCTGGGCAGCTTTATTCTGCTGGATGCCGCGGGGCGTTCCCTCAATGTGATCTCACTGGCGGGACTCGCCTTTGCCGTCGGCATGGTGCTTGATGCCGCGATTGTCGTGCTGGAGAACATCGTTCGCCTACGAGAAAAAGGGGTTGAAGGGAGAGAGGCCTCAGCCCAGGGGACGAGCCAGGTGTGGGGAGCACTGCTGGCATCGACCGCCACTACCGTGGCGATCTTTCTCCCGGTGGTCTTTCTTGCCGATGAGGCGGGTCAGCTATTTGCAGATCTGGCGCTAACGATTGCTGTGGCGGTCTGCTTCTCATTGATCGTGGCTGTGACGGTGTTGCCGACCACCGCCATGAGCTGGCTGCGCGATGCCGAGATGACAGACCCACATCGCCACTGGTGGACGGCGATGAGCGCAGGAATTATGCGCATCACCGGCCCACGAATGCGGCTGTTGTGGATTGTCGGGCTGTTGACGATTCCGGTGGTGCTGGTCCTTTTAATGTTTCCTAAAACCGACTATCTGCCAGAAGGGAATCGCAATCTGGTGTTTAGCTTTATAAACCCGCCGCCGGGAGCCAACATCGATTTTATGGAGCAGGAGATGGGGCAGGTTGTCGCGCGAGAGATGGCGCCGTACCTCAACGGCGAAAAAGAGCCGCAGATCGATAACTATTTTTTTGTCGCATTTCCTCGTGGCATGTTTATGGGGGCGCGCACGGTGGACCCGAATGAGACCGGGCAGCTGGTGCCGTTGATCAACCGGGTGATCGCCGGTTTTCCCGACACGATCGGCTTCGCCTTCAAGGCGTCGCTCTTTGGTGGGCTGGGTGGTGGTCGTGCCATTGATATCGATATTCAGGGGCGTGATCTTGAGGCGCTGTTAGAGGCGGGCGGTGCGGGCTTTATGGCGGTGCGGGAGGCGTTCGGCACCATGCCGCGCCCCAAACCGGGCCTTGATCTGGCCGAGCCGGAGTTACGCCTGATACCGGATGAGCGCCGCATTGCGGAGGTTGGCTGGAACCGAGGAGAGATGGGGGGGATCGCACGTGCGCTGGGTGATGGGCTCTATGTGGCGGACTATTTTGATGGTGAAAAAAGGCTCGATGTGATCCTGCGGAGCGAGCAGTGGGCCACCCCCGAGGCGCTGGCAGCAGTGCCGCTTGCCACCCCCAGTGGCGGCATCCTGCCGCTCAGTGAACTGGTGGATGTGGTGCGCACCGCCGGCCCGGACCAGCTGCGCCGGGTTGACCGCCGTCGTACGGTGACACTGCAGGTGCGGTTACCGGAGGGGATGTCCGTGGAGGAGGGGATGACGCTGATCAAAACCAGCGTCACCCCTGCTATTGAAGCGATGCTGCCAGAAGATGGTTTCATTCGCTACGCCGGTTCGGCAGATAAGCTGCAGACTACGCTAAAGAATATGAGCGGTACGTTTCTGCTAGCCATCGCAATTCTTTATCTGTTAATTAGCGCGCTGTTCCGTTCATTTCTGGATAGCCTGCTGGTGCTGTTGACGATCCCGCTGGCAACGGTGGGCGGAGTGGCAACACTCTATTTGATGAATATGCTGGGTATCTCTCAGGCGCTGGATCTATTGACGATGATCGGTTTTGTGATCCTGCTGGGGCTGGTGGTCAATAACGCAATTCTGCTGGTGCACCAGACACGTGGGGCGGAGCGTGAAGGGCTATCGCGGCGAGATGCGGTAGAGCAGGCGGTACAGCTACGCCTGCGGCCGATCTTGATGAGCACCCTGACCAGCATCTTTGGCATGTTGCCGCTACTGCTGATTCCGGGTGCCGGTACTGAGCTCTACCGCGGACTGGCGGGAGTGATCGTAGGCGGAATGGTGCTCAGCACAGTTTTTACCCTGATTCTGCTGCCGAGCCTGCTGCGGCTCGGTGAACACAGGCGGGGGGCAAAAATAGCAGCTGAACTCTCTGCGGAGCACCACGCTTCCAGCTAGTTGAGCGTTCTGCACAAAGCGTGTTACTCGTATAAAGCGCTAAATCTTCAATCACTTATCAGGTGCTCGAATCGCCTTTGCGGCAAACTGTGAGCTGCGTCGCTTATAACCGTTGAATGCGGTCAAGAATTTATCATCGCGCTATTGTGATT
>DRLG01000282.1 GCA_011053135.1 Chromatiales bacterium | reverse complement strand
GTGGCCAACTCACTTTCAGCCGTGATGAATGGCGCGCGTCAGGTGGAATGTACCATTAACGGCCTCGGTGAGCGTGCGGGTAACGCCTCTCTGGAAGAGGTGGTGATGGCGATCGAGACGCGCCAGGATCTCTTCACCTGTAACACCACACTCGATACCACACAGATTGTCCCCTGCAGTCGCCTGGTCTCCAGCATCACCGGTTTTGCGGTGCAGCCCAATAAGGCGATCGTCGGTGCCAACGCCTTTGCCCATGAGTCCGGCATTCACCAGGATGGTGTCCTGAAGAATCGCGAGACCTACGAAATTATGCGTGCCGAGGATGTCGGCTGGAGCGCCAACCGCATGGTGCTCGGGAAACACTCTGGTCGCAATGCCTTTCGCTCACGCCTGCAGGAACTGGATATCGTTTTCGAAACCGAAGAGGCGCTCAATGAGGCCTTCGCACGTTTCAAGGAGCTGGCAGATAAGAAACATGAGATTTATGATGACGATTTGCAGGCGCTGGTTACGCAGGCGCAATCCTCAGCAGTCGATGAGCGCATCAAGCTGGTCTCATTGAAGGTCTGTTCCGAAACCGGTGAGACCCCGGAGTCGGCCGTGACACTTTCCTATGACGGTGAAGAGAGTAGCGCGTCCGCTAGTGGTGGTGGTCCAGTCGATGCCACTTTTAAGGCGATTGAGAAGATTGTGAACAGTGAAACAGAGCTGCTGCTCTACTCGGTCAATGCCATTACCAGCGGCACTGATTCGCAGGGTGAGGTGACAGTCAGGCTCGACAAGGGGGGGCGTATCGTTAACGGACAGGGTGCCGATACCGATATTGTGATCGCCTCGGCCAAGGCTTATCTCAACGCCCTTAACAAGTTGCACGAGCCGATTGAACGCGCTCATCCTCAGGTATGATAACGGCAGGGGAAAGAGAAAAGCTATTTTAAAGAGTAAAAGAGTAAAAGAGTAAAGAGCTGGAATAATAAGCGTGCGGCAGGGAATATGGCAGAGTTACAACGGCAATATCTAAAGGCGATGGGGATTGATGTGTGGCAGCGTCGTGACCTGCCGGTTGTCGAGGTGCCTCAATCGCAGCCAGTAACTGTTCCGCAGGTCAGCGAATCGGCAGCTATTATCGCTAACAGTGAGCCATCTACAGCGCCGACTGCCGATGTCAGTACGATGGAATGGGGTGCATTACAGCGCGCTGTCTCTACCTGTGAACGCTGTTCGCTGCATAGCACTCGCACGCAGACGGTCTTTGGTGTTGGGGATAAACAGGCGTCACTGATGATCATTGGCGAAGCGCCGGGGGGCGATGAGGATCGCCAGGGTGAACCCTTTGTTGGCCGCGCCGGACAGCTACTCAATGAGATGCTGCGTGCGATCGGTTTTAAGCGTGATCAGGTTTACATCGCCAATATTCTCAAGTGCCGTCCACCCCATAATCGAGATCCGAAGGTGGACGAAGTGAACTGCTGTGACCCCTACCTGAAGCGTCAGATCACACTGGTGCAGCCCGCTGCGGTTCTGGCGGTGGGCCGCATTGCCGCACAAAATTTATTAAAGAGTAGTGAGCGTATTGGTGTGCTGCGCGGTAGAGAGCATCAGCTCCCCGGCACAAAGATCCCGTTGATTGCCACCTACCATCCCGCCTATCTTTTACGCTCACCAATAGAGAAACGTAAGGCGTGGCAAGATCTGCAGCAGGTGCATGCACTCATCACGGATAAAATCTAACCGCCGTCGTCCTAATGAATCACCCCCTGTCGCCGAAGTAAGCTATATGAAACACATGGATGATTGTCAGCCCGGGAAAGCGGGGCGCATTTGTGATGACTACCGCTTTCGCAAGATGACCGAGCAGGACCTCAGCGATGTGCTTGCGATAGAGCGCCGTGTTTATGAGTTTCCATGGAGTGAAACGATCTTTAGAGATTGCCTGCGTGTTAACTACCACTGTTATGCCATTGAACAGAACGGGGCAGTCAAAGGCTACGCAGTGATGACGGTCGCCGCGGGAGAGTCACACATCCTCAATATCTGCGTTGATAAACCGTTGCGGGGCATGGGCATTGGGCGAAGTATGCTCGCCCATCTGGTTGAAGAGGCGAGGCGTTTTCGTGCCGAGATGATGCTGCTGGAGGTGCGCACCTCAAATAGAGCGGCGATTGACCTTTATATGAAGAGTGGCTTCAATGAGGTTGGGCGGCGCAGTAACTACTATCCATCAAAAAATGGGCGTGAAGATGCGTTGATTCTGGCGCGGGTGCTTTAATTACTCAGGGCCTATTACCCGCTGTTGCGACAGGCAAAGGTGGGCATCTGCGCCTCCCTTTCGGTTAACCAAACTTTTTATAGGTAATCCGCTTCGGCTGCGTGACGGCCTCATCGCCAAGGCGGCGCTTTTTATCTGCTTCGTAATCGGCAAAGTTACCTTCAAACCATTCGACATGGCTCTCGCCTTCAAAGGCGAGTATGTGGGTAGCAATGCGATCAAGAAACCAGCGGTCATGTGAGATCACCACCGCGCAGCCGGCAAATTCAAGCAGCGCATTTTCGAGTGCGCGCAGGGTTTCAATATCAAGATCATTGGTCGGCTCATCCAGTAGCAGAACATTGCCACCGCTCTGCAGCAGTTTGGCCTGATGAAGGCGATTTCGTTCACCACCAGAGAGATC
>DRLG01000281.1 GCA_011053135.1 Chromatiales bacterium | reverse complement strand
TGAGCTCGCTCACACAGTCCTGCAGGGCGCCAACGCCGGGCAGCACCACCCGATCCGCCTGCAGTACCGCTTCCGCCTCATGGGTCACGACCACCCGCGTACCGCCACTCACATGCTCTAACGCCTTTGAGACGGAACGGATATTGCCCATTCCATAGTCAATGACTGCCACTGTTGCCATACCGCTTTTTTCAACCTCTACATATGTTAATCACGACTGAAACGAATCTCCGAATCAGGATCACAGATGCCCCTTGGTTGACGGCAGAATACCGGCCATGCGTGCATCTGCCTCAACGGCGATGCGCAGCGCGCGCCCGAACGCCTTAAAGATAGTCTCGGCCACGTGGTGTGCGTTGCTGCCACGCAGGCTGTCGATGTGGAGCGTCACCTGACCGTGATTGACAAAGCCATTAAAAAACTCCAGCAGCAGATCGACATCAAAATCACCGATGCGGGCGCGTGGATAGTTGACGTGGTACTCAATCCCCGGGCGGCCTGAGAGATCGATCACCACCCGTGACAGCGCTTCATCAAGCGGTACATAGGCGTGACCGTAACGACGGATACCCTGCTTGTCACCGAGCGCCTTCGCCAGCGCCTGGCCAAAGGTGATGCCGATATCTTCAACGGTGTGGTGTGCATCGATGTGCAGGTCACCCACGGCCCTGATGTCGATGTCGATCAAGCCGTGACGCGCTACCTGATCCAGCATGTGGTCAAGAAATGGGACACCCGTTTCAAAATTGGCGACGCCGCTGCCATCAAGATTGATGGCGATGGTGATCTGAGTTTCAGATGTGTTACGACTGACTGTGGCCTTACGCGCAGTCATTTATCTTCTCCTTGCTCGCTGCGTCATCGCAACTTGCTGCTAAGCATACTCTTATCTGTCTATTGAGAAAAGCGACAGCGGTGTAAACCATTCACCCCGTATGCCAAATTAATACCAGGCTAATGCCGGCTTAGTGGTTGTGAGACCTTTGCACGATTGTTCTTTCCTGCTCGTGAAAGGCCTCATTGTATTAATCGCCTTTGATACGAAATTCCGCTGAACGTGCGTGGGCGGTCAGCCCTTCACCGCGCGCCAGTACTGATGCTGTTTTACCCAGCGTTGAGGCGCCCTCTGCCGAACACATAATCAGACTCGAACGCTTCTGAAAATCATAGACGCCCAGCGGCGATGAAAAGCGGGCGGTGCGCGAGGTCGGCAGTACATGGTTTGGGCCAGCGCAGTAATCACCCACCGCCTCGGCGGTGTAGCGCCCCATAAAGATCGCACCGGCGTGGCTGATTTTTTCCGTCAGCGCGAGTGGCTCTTCAACCGACAACTCTAAATGCTCCGGGGCGACAATATTCGAGATCGCAGCCGCCTGCTCCAGATCGGCCACCTTAATAAAAGCCGCGCGCGCCTCCAGTGAGTGGCGGATAATCTCGGCACGCTCCATCGTCGGCAGCAGTTTTTCAATGCTCGCCTGCACCGCATCGAGGTGTGCGGCATCTGGCGAGACCAGTATCGACTGTGCATCTTCATCATGCTCCGCCTGCGAAAAGAGATCCATTGCGATCCAGTCGGGGTCGGTGCCACCGTCGCTAATCACCAGTATCTCGGAAGGGCCGGCGATCATGTCGATACCGACCGCACCAAACACCATGCCTTTGGCAGTCGCCACGTAAATATTGCCGGGGCCGACAATCTTGTCGACCTGTGGAATCGATTCGGTGCCGTAAGCGAGTGCCGCCACCGCCTGCGCGCCACCGATGGTGAAGACACGGTCAACAGCGGCGATATCCGCCGCCGCCAGCACCATCTCATTCACAACATTATCCGGCGTGGGCACCACCATAATCAGCTCCTCAACCCCTGCTACTTTGGCCGGAATGGCGTTCATCAACACCGATGAAGGGTAAACCGCCTTGCCGCCCGGCACATAGAGCCCGACCCGATCAAGCGGTGTCACCTGCTGCCCCAGCAGCGTGCCATCGGCCTCGGTATAAGACCAGGAGGCCATCTTCTGATGTTCGTGGTAGGCGTAAAGGCGTTCGGCCGCCAGCTCCAGCGCTTTGCACTGAGTCGCATCGACGCTTTTGCGTGCCGCCCTGAGGCGCGACAGCGGGATCTCGAGCGCACCCATATCGGCGGCGGTGAGACGATCAAAACGGTTGGTGTATTCCACTACCGCCGCATCACCCCGCTGGCGTACCTCGGTAATAATTTCGCGCACGGTCTGGTTGACGCCCTCATCTGAGACGCTATCCCACGCCAGACGCGCATCAAGCTGGCTTCTGAAATCGGATGCAGCCGCATCCAGGCGTACAATTTTAACCACGGGCAACCTCCATCACATGTTGAGAGCCGTCATCGGGACGATCAGCACTTACCATTTTATTTAACCTTTACTGGCTACCGCCTCAGCGATCAGATCGATATAACGTTTTACACGCTCGTGCTTCATCTTCATTGATGCCTTATTCACAATCAGACGAGAACTGACATCGGCGATGTGATCCATCGCTACCAGCCCATTGGCCTTAAGAGTGTTACCGGTATCGACCACATCAACAATACGATCGGCAAGGCCAACAATAGGTGCCAGCTCCATCGCACCGTAAAGTTTGATGATCTCGACCTGCTGCCCCTGCGCGGCAAAATAGCGCTTGGCGGTCTCGACATATTTGGTTGCGATACGCATGCGGCTCTCATCAACCACACCATCTTTGGGACCCGCCACCATCATACGACACCGGGCAATCTTCAGATCGAGAGGTTCATACAGACCATCACCGCCATACTCAACCAGAACATCCTTGCCAGTGACCCCCATATCCGCCGCGCCGTATTCCACAAAGGTGGGCACATCGGAGGCGCGAATCACCACCAGTTTCACATCGTCAAGGTTGGTATCCAGAATCAGTTTACGGCTGGTAGTTGGGTCATCCAGCGGGATAATACCGGCATGTTCAAGTAGCGGCAGCGTCTCTTTAAAGATACGGCCCTTGGAGAGGGCGATGGTAATGGTTGCACTCATGTTATTTTTCGCTATTGCTAAAGTATTAATCCGGTACGCGGCGGATTTTGGCACCGAGTGACTCCAGTTTCTCTTCGATGCAGTCATAGCCACGATCGATGTGGTAAATGCGATCCACCACCGTATCACCCTCAGCCACCAGCCCCGCCAGCACCAGACTGGCCGAGGCGCGCAGGTCAGTCGCCATCACCGGCGCACCGGCCAGTTTATCGACCCCGACACAGACCACGGTGTTCCCTTCAAGCCTCAGATCTGCCCCCATGCGCTGCAGTTCCGGCACATGCATAAAGCGATTTTCAAAGACCGTTTCGGTGATGGTGCCGGTACCCTGGGCCACAGAGTTCAACACAGTGAACTGCGCCTGCATATCGGTTGGAAAAGCGGGGTACGGGGCCGTTTTAATATCGACCGCGAGTGGGCGCCTGCCCGCCATGTCCAGTTCAATCCAGTCGTCACCGGTCGTAATCGTTGCGCCGGCCTCCTGTAGCTTTGCCAGCACCGCATCGAGAATGTCGGGGCGTGTATCACGCACTCGCACCTTACCTCCAGCAATCGCAGCGCCGACCAGATAGGTGCCTGTCTCGATGCGGTCTGGCAATACGGAATAGCGGGTGCCGCCCAGGCGCTCGACCCCCTCGATCGTAATCGCATCCGTCCCTGCACCACGCACATTTGCCCCCATTTGATTGAGACAGTTCGCCAGGTCAACAACCTCTGGCTCCCGCGCTGCGTTTTCAATCACAGTGGTCCCTTCCGCCAACGTCGCTGCCATCATGATATTTTCGGTGCCGGTGACAGTGACGATATCCATAAAGATACGCGCCCCCTTCAGACGCCTGGCGCGTGCACGGATATAGCCCCCTTCGACCTTAATCTCTGCACCCATCGCCTCAAG
>DRLG01000280.1 GCA_011053135.1 Chromatiales bacterium | reverse complement strand
GGAACGATTGCGACCATTGCAACGTCACGAGGCTACCGCTCGTGCAGACAAGCTGATGAAAGCTCAGCGTTTGGTGAGCAGCCAGTTACCGAAATATGCTTATAAAAAAACCACGCAGAAACACGTTTCAATTTTGACTCACTTACACCGTGAGTTTAACGTGAGTCGCCCCAATGAGGTGTGGTGCGGTGATGTCACTTATATCTGGACAGGTCGTCACTGGTCTTTTTAACGATGGTCATGGATTTGCATACAAGAAAGCCTGTGGGCTGGGCGATGTCATTATCCCCTGACTCACAGCCAGCAGGACGAGCGTTGAGTATGATCTATGAACGCAGAGGCAAGCCTAAAAATATCATGTTTTATTCTGACTAGGGTTGTCATTATACAAGCACATGCTTTTGACAACTGCTTTGGTGGTATCACATAAAGCAAAGCATGAGCCGCCGTCATAATCATGGGATATCTCCAAACAATGCAGAGAATCGTTATTGGGAAAATTCTAAATCACTGGCCAATTTACTTGAACACTACAATTCAAAATATCTTGCTACTGCGATTAACGACTATCTATCAGCACTGGTTTTTTTATATAAGGAGCCGCAGTAAGTTTTTATATTCAGTCGTAAAATAATAACTGCTCAAGATGTCGATTGCATTACCTGCTGCCACATTGGTTAATTCATGCCTGTCGGATTTTTCTTTTATTCGGTTCCAGCCCACAAAGCTTGCAATGGCATAAGCAGGTAAACCGTATTTCCAGCCGTAGTGTTTTTGTATAAATGCAGCGTCTTGAAAAGCGGCAGAGGTTTGGCCTGTTGGGAAAGATTGAGGGCCATTATTATTATGTCTTGGTTTTTACGCGCAAGACCCAGTCTAATGGGGGCTATCCCTTCAGAAATGTAAATAATAATGACACTTTTCTTGGATGCTTTACACTTTTGAAGTAAGATAATTTTCTAAGTCATTATTATTACAGTGTTGCTTTGATGGCACACTTATTGTCTACTAATTATAGTTATGGAGATACATGATACTTAAAATGGATTGAAAATTGCCTATCCCTCTTAAAAAAGCCTCAAGATGCCTGTCATTGTGCATTCGACCAAGTTATAAACTGTTAGCAATAGTTTTTTATTCGTTGTTAACATCCACAGCGGCTATTGCTGACGCTGACTTTCGTGTGGTTTCGGCTATAAATCAGGATCAGCAACTCGTTGATTACCAGCTAACCTTAACCGATTGCCAACTGGTTGAGAAATTCGAAGTAACAGCGGGCACCTTCAGTGAAACAAAGGTCGCCACTGTTGATGACCAAAACCGTTGTCGGTTTCAATTTACGGCGAAAGGCAACAATTATCTTGCCCCAAGTGTTCAGATTACATTTAAGACGGGGATGGTAGAAACCCATTCTGAAACATTTACTGCTGAATCTTTACCTCCCACCATTAATCTTAATTCTGTCAATGTTATTTTCATTGATGGTCAACAATATTTAGCTGTTAGTGCTTCAGCAACTGATGATGTTGATATATCTTATTTGGCTTTTTCAATCGTTGGGTTAAGAGCCTCAGATTTACGTGCGGCTAACGGCTAATCGATATAGCGAAAAAAACGGCATTTGCAGGCAGTAATGGAACCGTTAATCTCGTTCCTGAACGAAATAATCAAGGTGACTACACCTATCGGTTACCTGTAAACAACACACTAAGCGGTGCAGAAATTGCTAACAACGGTCTTGTTATGTATGACATTACCGCTGTTGACTCATCAGGTAACTCCAGTGCAGTTTCAGGCATCGCGTTTACTGGTGAGGATGTAAATGAAGATATATTAGGTATTTCTCTTCAACCAAATATCATCACTATTAGCAATCAGTTAGAGGTTGTTGCGCTGGTTCCTACAGTTAACTATCAATTTCGAGGATTAACACCAAGGCCAGGTGCTCGCCAAGGATTCACCTATTTATCGAGTGATCCAGCAATTGTACAGGTTGATGATGCAGGTTTGGTTACACCAATACAAGAAACGAACGGTGCCGACATTTTTATCACTGTCTCCTTCGCTGGCCAGCCAGATATAACCATACCAGTGGAAATCAACTACAGCAAAGTGTTGGATCATCTGGAATTTGTAAATGCAGGAACGGCAACATTTAATTTGCCGTCATTAAATCGATATCACACTATACCCCTTGTTAATGGTGTGTTTACGGACGGTTCAAAACTCGAATTAAATCAGGCGATCACCGTTAACTATGCTGTAAATCCTGCTCTTGCGAGCGTATTAAATATTAAAACAACAGGTGAAGCTTTAGCAAAGGCGGTTATCAGTGAAGCCACGCCCGCGTTGCTGACTGCCTCACTTGCGAATAATTCGGCCATATCAGGCACATTACAGTTAACATCAACTGATGCTATCCCTGATATTGAGTTAATTCTACCGGCCACTGTTGCACTGGAAAGTCAATTAAAAATGGCAGTTAATGTACATGATGATGTCGCTGTTCGCGACGTTCGTTATTATCTTGATAATGCACTACTTGCTGTGAAAACTGCACCTCCTTATGACATCGTCTTACCTATTGGCGAGGATATGGAAGGTGCGGTTCTAAATATAAGGGCTGAGGCCTATGATGTCGCAGGGCAGGTAAATAGCACCACTGTCGTACAGGTGGCAGTTATAGCACCGAGTGTGCCTGTAATGCCTGATTTAACACGTATTGAGCCCATAGATTTACAGCAGGTCATTGAGGGTACGGAAGTACGGTTTGTGCTTGAGCGACCAATAGATATAAATAACTACAAACGCGAAATTAGGTACATGAGTTTCGCGTTTGATGGCCAGGAAGTAGGAGTTGTTTATGGGCCTACAATTGATTCAAGGTCAGTGCCAGGTGAAGAGGGACCAGCATATTTTGAACAGTGGCGCTTTACAGCAATAGCACCAGATATCTCTGTTCGAGAATCTTCCATTGTTGCCACCTATACTGCCAACGGTGAGAATGGTGCTAAAAAAGCATTTGATGCAATTGTCATTAAGATTCTGGAAAATCGTAAACCACAAATTAGTTTTGTTCAACCTGTTATAGGGCAAACAGCCAGCGTGGGAGAAAGTCTGCAAGTCCAGCTACTAGTGGCTGATGATACTCTGGCCAAGGGCACGCGTATCCAGTTATTTGCAAATAATATTGAGGTTGATAATTACAACTATATCAACACCGATGATGAGTTTCTCGATGCTTTTTCTTTCCAAAGCACAAGGCGTGATATCCGGATACCTGTTGTTGAAGAGATGTTATCTAAACAACTGGAGCTCTATGCTATTGCGACTGACTTACATGGTCAGGAAACCCGAACGCCAACTTTAAAAATAGATGTCAATCCAGATAAAGCGCCTCAAATTGCTTTGACGCAGCCGCAGGAAGGACAGCAGTTTATTTTTGGTTTGCCTTTTGAATTGCGCACCGATGTGGTTGATGATGTCGGTGTCGATAAAGTTGAATTTTTTGTAAATGATCGTTTCATCGGCGCTGATACGACCCCTCTCTATACCTATGTGCACGAAACTGAAAAAGGTATCACGCTGCAACAAAATTATACGGCATTTGCAATAGCAACCGATACCGCCGGCCACACGACAAAAAGTCAGGTGGTTAATTTTACATTAGGTCAGGACGAAGATGCACCCGTTGTGAATATTGTTTCTCCTGTTATCACGGGTACGGAAGGTGGTGAAGAAATCGCTAAAGTCATCGAAAATAGTACTGTGGTATTAAAAATTGCTGGCTATGATAATGTCTCTGTCGAACGTCTTGAACTTCGTGGTGTGGCTTTATCAGGTTCAGACTATGTTCTCACCGGAAATCTGGATAATCTTCTCACCGGAGCTGACTTTTCTCCACAGTTAATTCCTGGTGGACTAAGTGCTTTTTCTGCATTGAAATTAATGAAGGTCCCCGTTTATTCAAACACTCAGGGAAGCACCTTTGACTCTTATCCTGTGCAGATAACGGCCATCGACGGAACAGGCAATAAATCGACAGCAAATATAACAGTCGCTGTAGTAGATGACCAGGCACCGGCCGTTATCGAAGCACGGTTGAAGAAAAATCAGTACCTGCCACGTGACATCATTGAACTTGATGTTCAAACGCGTGACGATCTGGGTGTTACAGGAATTCAGGTGTCATACCATCTGGACGGTAGCAGCACACCTTTTGCGACACAGTCAACGGACGTTAATTCTGGTCTGATACCTGCAGAGAACGTACAAGAAAAATTTACGCTTAATCTATCAGATTTTGGTATCAGTAACACCAATCATACGATTACGCTGCATATCAATGCTACTGATAGTCTCGGTCAGAATTCACTCATTGACGGAGGGCAAGATTTCCAGGTAAATATTGATGTTCTTGCTGATAATGAGCCACCCATCGCTGCCATACTCTCGCCTGTTTTAAATACACGCTTATACCATGAAGATAATGTTACTTTCCAATGGCGTACTATCGATGACTCGAATCAGAATACGATTCGATTTATTGTTGCCGGCTCTGAAATTTATTCCCAACCTTTGAGCACTGAAGAAGAGTCAGGACAGTTTACCTACACCATCCCAGCGGCGGGAGATACACTCACCGTTAGTATTGAAGTCGCAGATGAATTTAATAACAGCGTCATTTCAGATTGGAATTACAATTTAGTGGCAGATATACCACCATCAATCAGTATTCGACTCCCTGCTGCGGGTACCCGATTTGTTGAAGGTGAAGCGTTTACCATGTCTGCATTAGTTACGGATGATCGCAATGTAGACTCTGCCGAATTCTTTGTTGAAGAAAATGGCATACAGACTTTCAGTAGGGCGTTCAGTACTGAGGAAGTGCACGATGCAACGGCAAATGCGCGTTACCTTACTGCTGCGATGAGAACACCACATCGTCAAGCAGCAGGTAGTATTACCCGGGTAGGTGTTCGCGCTACGGATGATAATGGGCTTCAGACTGTTGAATACCTTGATGTCATCATCCAGAATGATATAGAACCACCTACGCTCACCATGTTATCACCAACAGACTCTTTCAAAACTACGCCAGGTACTCGAGTTAAAATAAAAGGAGCGGGTACCGATAATCTATTCGTCACAAATATTGTCCCCATATTAATCGATTCTAATGGAAATGAAACCACGTTGGATTGGGAAGTTTTCAGTAAGACTGATCATGTGGAAGTCAATACTGCTCCTAACCCACAAAGTTTTGGTGAACTGGTTGTCGGTGAAAAATTCTTCACTGACTTTGAGGGTGACTTTATTCTACCTACATCATATTTTAATAATATTGGTGAAACATTTAACCTGATCTTGCGTGGTTCAGATTTTGGTATTAACTCTGTTGATACAGCAGTTGTTAAGATAACCATCCAGGGTGATGAACAATCTCCGAAAATTGTTATCAATAATCTTGCTGATACTTTAGTCGATCGACAGACTGTTTCGCCGGAGATTATAATCACCGATAATATTCAGCTAAAAGACTACAGTATCTATCTGGTCGATGCGACATCTACGCTGATTGAGGAACAAATAAATCTAACGAGTAATTCTGAAGAAACCAGTTTCCTTCTTGACTTATCGCCATATGCGCCAGTCCCCGCCGAAGGTAAGTCCATCATCATCAATGTTATCGCACATGATACTGCTGGAAATGAAACAAATATTAGTCAACAGGTACTTATTAAACCCGACCAACCCCCCGTTGTATCGGTGATTGATGTAGAACGTGCGCTAGGCCCAGTCTCTGGTGGTTTGGCTATATTCACATTAGCCGTTCAGGATGATTATGTGGACGATCAGTATCCGGTTAATTTCTTCCCCATATATACTTCTCTTCGAGGCATGTCTGCAATTGGTGGTCGCGATCCGACGGGGCTAGTCATCACAAGCGGTGCTGTTCAGGGTAAACGACTCGGTCCAGTAGTATCCAATAATTATAAGCCTGCCATTCGCTTTGATTATGCTGAAGCGAATACCCTGACTTCTTCATTGCAGATTGCAGACATTAATGGCATCGGTGATAAGTTATTTGAAACAGCTAATAATAAATTCACCATCTATTCCAATAAAAATATCAATTTCTCGGCGGGTAATTATCTTCGATTTGACACCGGCGCAGGCAAAAGTATTCGCTACAGACTAAAATCTTATTCCAATACCGCATGTACTGCACTGATTACAGAAACACTGGTAACTGATCCATTAGGCGTTCCAATGGAGAGCCTGGTCGAGCCGGGTACTGTAGCGGTTATCATCACCCCGGAAGTTGTTGACATGGCAACTTCCAGCATTGTTGACACCTATCTAAATGCCATACGCGTTGATGTTACCACTCTCAAGAATGTAACAAGCTATACGTTCAATGAAACAGAAACACACCGCATCACACCTGAGATACAACTGAGTTACTTGCTTGACGAAAATTTACCCGATGGCAGTCGCGCGAATGCTTTTCTGTCGCCCAGAGAATACGATTCCTATCATGACGCTGTATCGCGAATCTCAGCGCAAACATTCCCAACACCGGTAAATGCCGATTTTAAGCGGGTAAGTGTTTTAGCATATGCGGTTGATAGTTTATCTCATGAAAGAAGTGACATTGCTCTTGATAGTTTGTTGGTAAAAAATCTGCTCGGTGATCAGGTGCAGCCATCACTCACTGTTGTTGAGCCAGCAGCGGGGATTTCACTTAGGCCGAAATCACGCATACTTCTAAAGCTTGATGTTGAAGATGATACCGAATTAGCACGAACCATTCAGTTATTCGAAAATGGCACTCTGATTCAGGAAACTGCGGGTACTTACCGGCAACCTGAATCTGAAATTTCTGATGGTGTATTTAATAACTACGAAATTTCTTATGAAGTTCCAGCAAATTATGCAGGAACGGAGGTCGATCTTCAGTTAGTCGTTTCTGACCCTAATAATTATACGCGTACTGAAACCTTAACGTTTCCTGTCGTACCAAATGAGCTGCCACAATTAACACTTAATAGATTTTCATCTTATAAAATCAACAGTATCTATAATAAAGTGATCGATGATCCGGAGCAGTTGAATTATGCAGAATTTTTTGTACGTGTCGGTGAAAGCTTTAAACTTGACACAATTATCGATGATGATGTCGCGCTTGCTAACTATCGCATTTATCGCTTAAACGAAAGTGGTCAGCGTATTACACCGCCTGAGTTTGAACGTAATTATGCAAATAGTTGCCCTGTTGAGCAGATTCGCCATAATGAAGTCAGTGCGGAGATTACTTTCAACCAGATAGCACCAACCCAATACGATATTGTATTGGCTGATACAGTTGGTAATGAAGTCAGTCGAACCATATTGGTTCACCCTCTGACCAATATGGTACCTGGCATACGTATCACTGCACCTGTAGATCAACAACTTATTGCAGCGGGTACCTTTAGAATAAAAGTCGGTATAGTTGCAACAGATGACAGAGCACTTGATGAGAGCATGATAGAAGTATTTGCTAATGGTAAAAAGTTAGCAAAACTGGATGCTTCTGTTATCGGCTCTGATGATGCTATCGGTGGGGCAGGCGTAATATCACAAGCTTTTAATTCAATTTATGACGATATAGAACAAAATTATACAATAGAACTTGCAAATGATTTTGGGCGAGAGGATTCTCCCTATGCGATCAAGAAAGGCTTCTTTATGGAAATCCCTGCGGGCCTGATTAAATTAGGTGAGCCTGTAGCTATAAGTGCAATTATCCGTGATTCAGATAACGCCGTTGCAAGACATGATATCGAAATTCTTGTCGCAGCCGATGTTATTATTCCAGAGGTTGTTATATCGAATCCTGAGCCAGGGTTTGGCCCACAGGAATTCAGTGATTTCACAGTTAAATATTCCGCATTTGATAATGTCAAAGTATCCAAGGTCGAAGTCTATCAGGCCTATGGTGTACGTACATCCGGCAATGAATATCTGCGAGAAGATTTTACCGCACCACTGAGAGTCGATGATGCCATTGCCTCTCGTGACTTTGAACCGGTGACGACGGTTAATATCGATACCCCCGAATTTGCTCAACTTATTAATGTTGATCGTTTGCAGGATTTGTATATCCGATTCCCCGAAATTGTATCACCGACAGGAACTGAGTTGTTCGATGTCTGGATCAAAGTGGTCGCATTTGATGCCAGTGGTAATCGGCGTGAGCGTGAGGTTAGTTTCCCTATTCGTGTTGATGAACGCCCTGAGGTCGATATTGTTACGCCCATAAATGGTCAGAAGATCGTAGAAAGTGCTCCATTAACCGTAAACGTTAAGACGTTCGATGATGTAGGTATTTCATCACTGCGTTTGACGGCAACCAACAATGGTACAGAAATATTCAACGTACGTTTGCAACAACCGCCTTATTCATTCCAGGTAGCAATACCAGCATACGATACTAATGTGCCAGCAAACAACACGATTGAACTGCGCATTGAGGCGATTGACACCTATGGTGCGGCATTTAATGATCTTGATAAACATTCAGCAACTGAGGCGATCAACCTTGAAATCATCCAGGACCAGCAGCCTGTCATCAGCATAGGCAACCCCGTAAATAACAGCAACGTCATCGAAGGGAGTCAATTACTGGTACAGGTCAATGCCGTTGATGATGTCGGCATAGATAAAGTTATCTTGAATGTGAAAGGTTTGATTAACGGCGATCTCATTCTTGCGGATACGTCATATCCTTTTGAATACCTTATCCCTGTGCCATATGGTCAGTCAGGGCAGGACATCAAATTATCCGCTAACGCAACGGAAATACGTCCTGTAGGTGGAGCACGGACAGTGGCTACGGCAACTGAAACGACTGTAATAGTCGATAAAGATATAGATGCGCCTGAAATAGTAATAAATTCACCAAGCAATACTGGCTCAACGGTGGTTGAAAAACGCGGGTTACAATATATAACCGAAATTACTGATAACGTAGCAGTCAGTGCTGCCAATGTCATTCTTCTTGCCGATAAAAATAATGATGGCAACTTTACTGCTGACGAAGAGGTCTATCAGCGAATACTTACAACCCCACCTTATTCGGGTACCGTTCCTGTTGATACGGTACAGACGTATATGGGGAATCTTTACGATGCAAATATCACTCAACTTAGCCTTCAGCTCAAAGTATCGGCCAACGATGGCGCAGGAAACACAACGGCGCTGACACGTAATGTTACTCTATTACGTAACGCCAAACCTCAGGTATCAGCAATACAGGTGCTGGATAATCTGGGTTATAACATGGGCAGTATCACAGAAGTAACAGAAGGCCGCAGCATTGTGATTAATGTTGTTGCCGATGACCCCGAGGCAGGTATTGATTCTGCGAGCTTATATCAGGCTCTGGGGCCGGCGGCTAACCTTGGTGAATATACTGCTATTGGCGAAGATCCAACATCGCCATTCCAGTTTCACCTAACAGTTCCGGTTAATCATGTAGGTGAAACTCTCAGCTTCCAGGCCGAGGCTCTTGATGTTGATGGTTATCGATCAGATCGTTCATTCACGTTAAATCTAGCGATACTGGAAGATCAACCGCCTACGGCCGAAATCATAAAGCCGGATAATGATACTTCCGCCATCATCGAAGGGCAGGATATAGAAGTCTTTGTTAAGGCTATTGATGATCTAGGGCGTGGTGGTATAGAAAAGGTTGTCTTTTATGTCAATGATATCCCCTCGATTACGGTATTTGATAATTACACAAGTATTGCCGGAGGCGTTGCTCAGGAGAATATCTACCGAGCATTGATCTCAGCACCTCAGGGTGTCGATGGCTTTGTTATACAGGCCGAAGCTTTTGATGTCCTCGGTCACAGCACACGTACTCAAGTGGTACGTGTAGGTAAAGTGGAAGACACCGTCAAACCTGAACTAAACTCATTGTCACCATACGATGGTGCAATAATGACAGAAAATCGTGTGGTAAGGCTGGTCGCACAAGTCACCGATATTGGTGTCGAATCAGAGCGTACAGTTACCGCGCAGATAATCCGTGAGTCTCAGGATGCGGCTGGCAACTGGGTTGTACTGGCACCAGAAAATATGGATGAGATCCAATTGATAAGGGATGACCAGCATCCGGTTGGCGATACCACACCGGTGAGTGATCCTGATAATTTCCACTATATCTACTGGGCTGATTTCGTCAATGGCGATGTTTTGACACGGACGAATGCACTAAATGAGCGTATTCGTATTGTGACCACGGTTACAACAAAAAACCATATAAGCAGTACAGAAACGACACACGAGATCGGTCGGGGCATAAGTGAAAGGCGATATCTATACCCCGCTGATCCAAATACTTATGAGAAAGGAAGAAGTGCACTTCAGGCGATAGCCGATAATGTTTATTATAGTGCTGTAGATCAATTTAAAGATAGTGCGCGGACCGGTGCGATGATTGCTGCATGGACACGTCTTGATCCCATGCGCCAGGAACAGGGATTAGGTAATGCTGGACTGGAAGAGTCAGCAGTAAATAGTGGTTCTGTTGATTCTTGGACAGGGCTATTTATTCTTGATGATAGTAGTGAGCAACTGGAACAAGATGGAAATCGTTATGTCTATCATGATTTTGCGGGTTCAGCAGAATTATTCAAAGGCAGTATAAATGAAATTCATGCTGACAGTAATCTGGTGCTTGCGTCTAAAACAGGAGTGCTTCTTAGCATTGGACGTACGTGTCTTAGTTCCAGTGGCTCTGGCTGTGGCTTTGTCAATTTGGTACGTGATGACATTGGACAAGATACTGATACCGGCAATATCTTTGACCAAAACACCAGTGGCGAATTATTACTGTTTACCGTTCAGAACACACAGGGCGGGTTAGGCATTCCTTATTCACTGGCTGGACGCATCGATTTACCCTTCCCGGATGTTTACGGCCTGGACAGAAAAGATGACCTTGCTTTTGTCGCTAACGGAAACGGCGGCGTGCAAGTACTCGATATCAGTAACTTTGCTGCGCCTTATCATCTGGGTTTTATCAAGCCCAATGGTTTTGCACGTGATGTAAAAATAAAAGATGGTTTTGCTTATATTGCGGCGTCACACGAAGGTTTGGTGATCGCCGATATTCTTAATCCAGCAATGCCTATTGTGGCTACATTTGACACATTAGGTGTAGCCAATCGGATAACCATAGAAGGTAATACACTCTACGCCACAGACATGGCTGGTGAAGGCCAATACTCTCAACTTAATATTATTGATATCAGTGACCCATATAACCCTGTATTAAAACGTACAGTTGATCTCTACCCTCAAAGAGCAGATCTGGTTGCAGATGGCAGTTATGATGTGCACGTTAAAGGTGGCAAAGCTTATGTCAGTGTCCTGTATTCCGATCAGGAAGACAGGCCTGCACAATCGGTAATCGAAATAATTGATTTAAATCGACTTGATGATTTTGATAATGATATAACTAAACCGGTTCTTATACATGAAAATGCCAGTGATATTGATTTCGCTGCACGCGGTATGGTGATCGCACGCGGTGGCGTGCAGGTTGCAGCTGGGCATTTAGGTATCGATCGAATCGAACTAACAGAGTTAAGCGTCCTTGATCATACGCCATCGCGCGACCAGGAGAATATCCCAACAGATTTGCAAACCATCAATATCGAGTTATCCAATAATCTGGATGAAAACACACCGCTTGGAGACTTTGTCCAAATACTTTCGGGTGATGCGACAATCGGTGAAAATGTCTCTAATCAGTTTACTGTTACTTTTGGCACGCGAGTTAATGCATTGGGGAATAATGAGTTGGCCACCCGATTTATCAATATCACCCGTGCTGATACCTTTGTTTTTGAGCAAAATAAAAAATACTTCATTATTTTAAAACAGGGCCTGACTCCCTTAACGGGTTTGGAGCTTAACAGTGATTATGTCTTTAGTTTTACAACCTCACCAGCTGGCAACGCACAAGCACCCAATATTGAATCGGTAACACCATCAACTGGAGGCATTGAAGGTGGTACACAAATTACTATTCGTGGTGTTAATTTTGGCGCTAACCCTGAAGTTTATATAGGTGGCCAGCCACATGTTATAGAAAAAGTATTAGCAGGTGATATTAATGACCCATTCGACAAAATTAGTATTACGACCTTGCCTAACTTTGCGGGTCCTGCAGCTATCAAGGTAATCAATGATGCACAATTGAGTGATACCGTGGTTGGGGCGTTTGTTTATGTTGATCAGTTACACATTTCTTTTATCAATCCGGCCGTGGTTAGCATCAACCAAAGCGGTGAAAATGACAGGGTTGAAATTGTAGGCTTTGGTTTCCATGATGATATTAAGGTTACCGCTTACCCACATGCGCAGCCTGAAAATGCAGAAGTTTTTGCCGTCGATAACGATAGATTACGTCTCTACAGTTCGGAAAAAATGGACTGGGTCGTTGCTGATTTTGGTGGTTCATACCGAGGTTTTGTAGACGTTGAGATCAGCGATAACAATGGACGCAGAGAGGTAATTGAAAATGCGCTGTTCTATGGCCGCCTTGGTAAAAATAGAATCATTGAAGCAGAAGAACCATTAACGAAAAAAAATATCGACGACTTGCTGAATACCGATTCTGATGTTGCGTATATTGCCGATCCATCAAAACTGCCACCGGGTGATATCGTTGATATAGCATCTGACTCTAATTTGGGGCTTATTTATGTTCTAGGTAAAGGCGTATTAGCTAAAAGTTTCTTATCCACTGGCGTAGGGGCAAAAGGAACGGTCACAAGCTTTGATCCTGATATTGGTCTCAAGGCAATTTTAGAGAATACTATTACCGTTGAGGCTATTAGCCCCGGTGGTGTAACTTCTAATGAGAACATGCGTAAATATTTTGCCCCAGGATGGATATCGCTGGTGAGTTACTCACGTGACAATCTGAACCTGGCAGCGCCTCAGCATGGCTTAGGTTATTTCAATCTGCCTCAGGATCTTGTTCCGTCTCATATGCACCTGACCGAGTCACATCTTTATGTTACAGCGGACGGTTATAACTTCCCGATGATTAATACTGAATATGAAGGTCGTAGTGTCCTGCTGGTTTATGATAGAGAAGATCGTCAGCCTGGTAGCAATTCCGATGCAGTGAAAGATCGAGATATTTTATATGCCATGGATTTACCTTTTAATCAGCAGATTACTCATATGGCAAGCAGTGATAATCTGCTGTTTGTCTCAAACAGAACTGAAGGTATTGCGGTTGTAAGCACTATTGACCCGCTTAAACCCTCCCTGATAAAAGTGATTGATAGCGCGGTTATCGCTAATACAAAATCAAAACTAATAGTGTCTGATATCCACATTGTGGGTAATTATCTGTACGTATCGCACGTTACCGATTCGACGGTTCAGTTAGTTTTTGATATCAGCACACCGACACTGGCTCAAGTCGGCGAACTTCGTGATGCGGGTCTCAGCGGTAAAAATTCATCCATGGCGGGTGTGTCCGCCAATACAATGGCAATTGCACATTCTGATTCGGACGTATTACTTCGTGACATTAGTAATAACAGTAATATGTTCACTGTTAGTGAATATGATGGTCGTGGGTTTGAAGTACCAGGAAAAACGCAAGACATTCATGCAAATTCAGCTTTAGTCTCGACGGTTAAAAAGGAGACATTGCCTAAGAAATCTTTCTCTGGCGGGAGATTTTATTCTGCATTTGTCAGCTTTTTTGATACCTCTGATAGAAATCAGGTGTCTTTGCTGGATGCGATGACACTATACAAAGAAGTCTTGGATCTTGAAATTCTTTCTTCAATACAGACAGATGATGGTATAGCTGTCGTTGCTAGTAAACATTCTTTTGGTAAATCGGAGCTTGTTCTGATCGATTCATTCATCATTGATCTGGCCAGTAGTTATCCGTCTGTTGGGCAAACAGGCGTAATACCCAATGTGCCGCTAACATTAACGCTGACATCACCACTCAATATACCTGTTGGTGAAAATGAACAGGCTTATCTCGCTCGCTATCTCGCTTTGATCCTCGATGATGGATCCGAAGCAGGCATCTCGATAGGGTTTACCGCCAGCTTATCTGTTGATGGGCGTGTGATTAGCATCACACCTGATGTTTCACTACTACTATCAAGCAACTATCGTCTGGAGTTGCATGGTGAACCAGCCAGTCGCCGCACACAGGGACTGTTTGACTACACTATCCCTTTCTCAACAGCATCTGATAACCATCTGGCGCCCATCATCACCGCTGTTTTAAATAACGTCATCTCTACCGAAGGCGGAGAATTCGAACTGGAGATTAACAACCCTCAAAATCCTGTCATTCTGGTCGCTGGTCTGAACGCCACCATAATGAATACTCTGGTAGTGGATGCTGATACAAGTCGTTATACCGTATTGGCACCAGAAAATTTTGCCGGCCCAGCACAACTTGAAGTCATTAATGCCAACGGCAGTAGAACACAATCAAAGGGAGCGGTACTGTATGTTGAACCCCTGGTTCTCGAAAGTATCCTGCCTGCACAGGGATCTATTAATGGCGGTACAACAGTTATTATCAAAGGCCGTGGCTTCCGTCCGGGTCTGAATCGAATTAAGGTTAGTTTTGATGAGATTCCCGCTGATACTGCAAGCATACGTGTACTTGACTCAGAAACCATTGAGTTGGTTACGCCACGTGGCCGGCTTGGTCTGGCAGATATTACCGTCACCCTGGATAATGGTCAGATAGAAACATTGCCACAGGCTTTTGATTATCAACAACCCGTACAGTCGAGTATCGACGATGATGCACGTATCTATGATATGGCGCTGGATTCAACTGGTACCTTCCTGGTCACAGCCAATGGTATAGACGGTATTGCACTTTATAATATCGATAGCAGCACATTCACGGCTAATCCAGCAAATCCATTAAATCCGGATGCCCTCAGAAAACAGATTGATTTCAACGGCGACGGAGCTGATGACCGTCTGCTGGTTAAAGTGGAACTACCGGAAGGTTACGCTGCGTTGGGCGTTGATACATTTTTTGAGCGCGGCTATGACCGAGTGTTTGTCACCGCATCCAACGGAACCGATTCACGCCTGTTTATCGTGAATTTTGATTCCAGTGATGTAACTAACGCCAGTATTATCAGCGAACTGCCATTGTTTAGCAATTTGGCACGCGGTGTCGAAGTGGATAATAACAGAGCGTTGATAGCGATGGGAGACAAGGGGCTTGGCATCGTTGACAGTTATTTGCATACCCGAATTTATCTGAGCAATAATCTTCAACTACCCAATGGGGTAAATGCACTGGATGTCACCCAGCTCACATCGGCACCAGGAACGGCCGAAAGTTATGCAGTGGTGGCTGGTGAATTCGATATTGATAATAACCGCTTGTTAGATAGCCTGGTACCGGGTAGCGGGGGATTCTTTATTATCGAAAACAACGATACGAATGGTCTCATGATACGAGGCCAGCTTGATATCGCAGCCAGCCGTGTTGTGACAAATGGCGATTATGCCTATCTCGCAGCGGGTGAGGGTGGACTGGTTATTGTCGATATTAAAGACCTCTCCAATCCACGAATTGTTTCTCGTGTGACTAGTCCTGGGTTTGTAAGTGATGTTGATATTAACGGCAATATTGCCTATTTGGCTCTCGGCGAGGCGGGGGTTCTGACGGTAGATGTTACTGATCCATCGAACCCGGTCGTTACAGAAGGTATGGAAGCACTGGGTGACTTTCGTGTTGACGTTGTGCTGGCAGATGACTTCTCTGCGATTACGGGTGGTATCGGTGATTCAATCATTCAGGTAACACCCGATGTCGTTCTCAAAATTCATGAAGTCGATCCACAGAGTCGAATCCTGGATCAGGATGCACTTTTGAATAATCGTATCATTGTCAGATTCAACAAAGCCATAGACCTGTGGCCAGAAAATATACTGCGCTTTAAATTATATAATGAAGCAGGTGTCGCATTACCTGTCAATGTAGAAATTTTGAACAACGATGCGATTATTGATCTGGCTGATAACCACGGCCTGGTCATCGGCGATAAGCTCAAACTCGTAGTACAGTCCGGGGTCGAATCACTTAAACCAATCAGTGATACCGTAAATATTCGACTGTATAAATTATTACAGGATCAAGTATACAATTTTACTTACCGCGGACAACGACCTGATGCCTTGACACTTTCGTCGGTTGTACCGCGGCGTGTTCAACAAAATAAACTCTCTCAAATTACTGTGTCAGGTCTTGGTATACCTACAGATGCCGAACGGGTAGAGCTGTATATAGGCTCCATTGCGTCGACTATCATTGATATTACATCGAATGATAATGCAGCACGCACTGCCATAATTACCGCCGAACTGCCCGCTATGGCACAGGCTGGTCAATATGATGTCACCGTAAGAGTCAACCGTTCAGGTGTCTGGGAAAGCGCCGTGCTATATGGTGGACTCCTCATTGATGCACCTATTCATTTTGATTCACTGACCCCACAGTGGGGGCCAATGAATGGCGGTACAACCGTTACCATTTTGGGTCAGGGTTTTGAGCCTGGTAATTCTGTGCTTAATGCTTTGAAAGTGCGTATCGGTTCACTGCCTGTGCGTTCGGTTCGCGTCTTTTCGACTAAACATATCGAGGTTATTACGGGTGGAGGCCCAAGTGGTCGTCGCAATGTACTTGGTGAAGATCGTTATGGTAATCAAACCAGCTTGTCCGGTGATGACGGTTTTGGTTATGGCTTAAAACTGATCTCCAGCAATACCAGTGCTACCGTCTTTAGCTCAGATGTCCTTGTAGATCAAGCGACAGGGGTTGCCCTCACCAACGGTGGCTATTTATTCGAAAACATAGAAATTGCAATAGAAGTTACAGATAAAGGCGTGGCACCGGTTCTAAAACGTGGAGTACTTAGAGACTTTGCAGGATCACCTTTACCTGACACTGTAGTAACAGCAAGCTTCGATGTGCAAAATACATCACAACCTCTTATCGTTGGTGCAGGAACCAGCTTACCAAAGGGACAGCAGGCGGAAGAACAGATTAGCCGTTTCTTACTACAGGCTTCCTTGTCTGCCCGGAACATTCTGGATCTGGGTGAGGGCCTCAGTTCTGAAGAACAACAACTGCTTGAAGAATTACGTGGTAGCGAGATGGTATTAACCTACGATTCCATCCGGATACAGAAAGAAGAGGTTGGTGTTGGTCAAAATATCAATAAGAAACTTTATGTCGCTTCAGGCAATGGAGGCATCGCAACGGTAAATCTTGATGATTTGAATGGTTTACAAATAGAAAATATCGTACTTGATGGCAGTGCTGATCGGATCACAGATATCGATAAATGGGACGATATGCTTTACGCATTATCAGCGCCTGCAACAGGAAAAAAACCAAATACTTCGTGTGGCAAAGGAGTTGATAAGGCAAACAGTGGCACCGTTATTGGCATGAACTATTTTGCTGCGGGCGATCCTGTGAGGATAGGTGTTATTGCCGGAGTTAACGGTGCAACAACTATTATGCACGATAATGAGTGGTTGTATGCTTCTGGCTTTCGTAAAGCCTATGCCTGGAATGCGGCAGAGCTCTGTGCTCTCTTCACACCGGATAATACGGCGGCACGCCCTGAAAGCAGTGCATCGCCATCAGCAGAGGTAGTGGATACGATCTCTGCAGTTAATATTTTCGACCCCGTTGTTACCCGAGACTTCAGTTTTACCAGTTATGTGCTCGACCATGTTGCCTACGGCGACTATATGATTGTTGCTTTAGGCGGCAGTGGTCTGGAAATCTTCAATAGAGAAAGACCTGAACAGAGGACGGTCTTTAATTTTACGGGTTTAATGCCGATAACAGGCGACTCTGTCCGCTTGCACATGATGGGCAGTACCTTGTTTGTTTCTGCAGCTAATGCGGGTGTTGTGATTTTGGATATGCGAGATCCGATCAACCCTTATGTACTTTCAGCGGGTAATGATGAACACATTGATGCGGTAGATATCTATAAAGACCGTTTAGTAGCGGCAACAGGGAAACCTGCGATTAGCCTGCTGCAACTACCACAGTCACTGGTCGTTGCAAGTAATATTGGTGAAGGAGAAACCATAGCGAGAAATGAGACCATAGATATTCGTTTCAATGAAAACATGACGACAGCATC
>DRLG01000279.1 GCA_011053135.1 Chromatiales bacterium | reverse complement strand
CGCAAGGCGGCGTTCCCCGCCGTCGGCCGCCTGGCTCCCGATTATTACTGCATGGATGGCACCATCCCACGCAAACATCTCCCCTATATTCTGCGCCGCATGGGTGAACTCTCGATTGAATACGACCTGCGTGTCGCCAACGTCTTTCATGCAGGTGATGGCAACCTCCACCCACTGATTCTTTATGATGCCAACGTCCCCGGTGAACTCGAACGCACCGAGGCCTTTGGCGGCAAAATACTGGAGCTATGCATTGAGGTCGGTGGTAGCATCACCGGGGAGCACGGTGTCGGTATCGAAAAGCTCAACCAGATGCATCTTCAATTTGGTAATGAGGAGCTGGTGCAGTTTCACGCAGTGAAACACGCCTTTGATCCGAAAGGTCTCCTCAACCCGGGCAAAGCGGTGCCAACTCCAAAGCGTTGCTCAGAGTATCGCCAGCTACCGACAAAGGATAAAGCGCGCTCATCACTTCACTGCGGTAAACAGGCATGAACCGGGAGATAAGCAAACAGCTACAGCAGCAGGTTCTCGCAGCTATTCAGAGTGCTCAACCACTTCAGATAGTGGGAAGCGGCAGCAAAAATTTTCTCGGCCATATTTGTGATGCCACACCGCTTGAGGTAAGCGGCCATCGCGGCATCGTCAGCTATGACCCGGTAGAGCTGGTGGTCACCGCACGTGCCGGCACGCCGCTACGGGAACTCGAACAGACCCTGGCAGACGCCGGCCAGATACTCCCGTTTGAGCCACCCTGCTTTGGCCCGGATGCCACACTAGGCGGAACCATTGCGTGTGGTCTCTCTGGCCCTGGCCGTCCATTTGCCGGTTCGGCACGTGACTATGTACTCGGGGTAAAAGTGATCAATGGGCGCGGTGAAATCCTTAATTTCGGCGGTCAGGTGATGAAAAATGTTGCCGGTTACGACTGTTCTCGGTTGATGGTCGGTGCGATGGGGACGCTCGGAGTGATACTCGAGGTGAGCCTTAAGGTGTTGCCAAAGCAGGCGGCGGAGGTGACGCTGATCAATAAAGTCTCGCTCCCGCAGGCACTCAAAGCAATGAACCGCTGGTCTGGTCAATCGCTACCGCTCAGCGCCGCCTGTTATGATGGTGAACAGAGTTACCTGCGCCTCAGTGGCGCAAAAAGCGCCGTCGAAAGCGCATGCCAATTAATCGGGGGTGAACCGCATGGCGATAGCAGCCTCTTCTGGCAGAGGGTAAAAGAGCACCAACAGCCGTTTTTTCAGTCGTCACTTCCGCTGTGGCGGTTGTCGCTTCCCGCTCACACGCCAGCGCTCGACCTGCCCGGCGCATGGTTTATCGACTGGTGCGGTGCACAGCGCTGGCTGCTAACGGAGTGTAGCGCAGAAACCGTTCGTGAACAGACACTGGCCGCAGGCGGCCACGCCACCCTGTTCCGCCGCGGCAGCCGCAACATCGATACGTTTCAACCGCCGGCAGCGGGTGTGATGCAGCTACATCGTCGCCTTAAACAGGCGTTTGACCCCGACGGGCTTTTAAACCCCGGGCGACTTTATCCCGGCTTATAAAACGTAGTCGAAAAAAGAATATCAAGTGGATTAATAGATGCAGACGAAACTTGCAGATGAGTTCAAAGGCAGCGACATCGGCGAAGAGGCCGATGCCATCTTGCGCAGCTGTGTCCACTGCGGTTTCTGCTCAGCCACCTGTCCAACCTATCAGGAACTCGGCGATGAACTCGACAGTCCACGTGGACGCATCTATCTAATCAAGCAGATGCTGGAAGGCAATACGGTCACTGAAAAAACGCAGCGCCATCTTGACCGCTGCCTCACCTGTCTCGCCTGCGAGACCACCTGCCCTTCCGGGGTCAGGTATGGGCGACTGGTGGAAATTGGCCGTGAGTATGTCGATAAAAAAGTGGGGCGATCACTGCCCGACATGATCACCCGCAAAGTACTGCGTACAATTCTGCCGTACCCACAACGATTAAAGCCTCTTGTTAAACTATCGCAACTGGTGAAACCGTTACTGCCCGCAACATTAAAGGCAAAGGTGCCTGTGCAACAGAGAGCAACGGTACCGACCAGTGCCACACATCAACGCAAGATGGTGCTGCTTGCTGGCTGTGCTCAATCTGTTATCAAACCCGGCACCAACAGCGCAGCGATCAAGATACTCGAGCGACTCGACATCACCTTAACCACCCCGACAGCCGCGGGCTGTTGTGGGGCGGTGAGCTACCACCTTTCGGAAAAAGAGGAGGGGCTCGCTTTTATGCGCCGCAACATCGATGCCTGGTGGCCGTTAATCGATCCAGCATCTGATGCGCCACACGAAGCAGTACTGGTAACGGCCAGCGGCTGCGGTGCAATGGTAAAAGCGTATGGTGATGCACTGAAGAACGATCCTGCCTATGCAGACAAGGCCGCGTTAGTATCTGCCCTTGCAAAAGACCCATGTGAAGTGGTCATCAATGAAGAGCTCTCATCCCTGAAGCTCATCAACACTGCCAGGCAGAAGATCGCCTTTCAGACCCCCTGCACACTGCAACATGCGCAGCAGTTGAATGGAGAGGTTGAGGCGATCCTGACTCAGCTCGGTTTTGAACTCACCCCCGTACCCGATGGTCATCTCTGCTGCGGCTCTGCCGGCACCTATTCCATTCTACAGGCGGAGATGTCGCAGACATTGCTGGACAACAAACTCAGCGCATTAATGAGTGGCCAGCCGGATATCATCGCCACCGCCAATATCGGCTGCCACATCCACCTGGAGAGCAGGGCGGGAATACCGGTTAAACATTGGCTGGAAGTGATCGCGGAAGCGATGTAGCTATCTCTCCTCCACCTCGACCCGATCAACGCGCTGAAAACCGCGCGGTAGCTTATTGCCACGACGCCCGCGCTCACCTTCATAAGCCGCCAGCTCTTTCGCCTTGAGGTTGAGATGGCGCTGTCCGGAATAGACCATCAGCGTCGCCTTCTCGGGCACAATGGTCATCGCGACCACATACTCTTCTCGCGCTGCAACACGTTTAGAAGGGATGCCGATCACTTTAATCCCCTTTCCTCGGGCGAGTTCCGGTAGCTCACTAAGCGGGGTCACCAGCATCCGCCCTTCACTGGTGATGGTGACGACAAGATCTGTTTCGACACTGCGTACAGGTGCAGGAGGTAACACCTGCGCCCCCTTCGGTAGTGACAACAGCGCCTTGCCCGCTTTATTTTTGGTCACCATGGAGCTGATTTTCGATACGAATCCATAGCCGGCATCGGAGGCGATCAGGTATCGGTCATCCGCACTCCCCATCATCACCCCTTTAAAACTAGCACCATCGGGTGAATTAAGGCGTCCACTGAGTGGTTCGCCATGACCACGCGCCGACGGCAGGGTGTGTGCCAGCAAGGCGTAACAGCGCCCGGTGCTATCGATAAAGATCGACGACTGATTACTGCGCCCACGCGCCGCTGAAGCGAAGTTATCACCCGACTTATAGGCGATCGAAGCGGGGTCCATCTCATGCCCTTTGGCAGAGCGCACCCACCCTTTTTCAGAGAGGATCACGGTGACCGGCTCAGCTGGTGTCAGTGCGGTTTCATCCATCGCGGCAGCGGCATCGCGTTCTACAATCGGTGAACGACGCTCATCACCATACGCCTCAGCATCGGCGATCAGCTCTTTTCTAATCAACGTTTTCAAGCGCGCCCTGGAGCCGAGGGTTTTCTCCAGACTCTCACGCTCTTTTGCCAGCGCCTCCTGTTCGGCACGAATTTTCATCTCCTCCAGGCGCGCCAGTTGGCGTAGCTTGGTATCGAGAATGTAATCGGTCTGCTCTTCAGTCAGAGCAAAACGTTTCATCAACACCTGTTTAGGTTTCTCTTCGCTGCGGATGATCTGGATCACTTCATCCAGATTGAGGAAGGCAACCAGTAGACCATCTAACAGATGCAGACGACGATTTACTTTATCGAGCCTGTATTGCAGCCGTTTACGTACCGTTTCTGTTCGAAAGACCAGCCACTCTTTTAACATTGAGCGCAGATCTTTAACCTGTGGTTTGCCGTCAATACCGATGATATTAAAATTGGCTCGATAGGTGCGCTCAAGATCCGTGGTGGCAAACAGGTGCAACATCAGCGCTTCAACATCAACCCGATTTGAGCGCGGGGTGATCACCAGACGTGTGGGGTTCTCATGGTCCGACTCATCCCGCAGATCCTCCACCATTGGCAGTTTCTTTGCCGTCATCTGGTTTGCAATCTGTTCCAGCACCCGAGCACCCGACACATGATGAGGCAGCGCAGTGATAATGATATCGCCATCCTCACGTTCATAAACTGCACGCATGCGCACACTGCCGTTGCCGGTCTCATACATCTTAAGAATATCTGCCTTCGATGTGATGATCTCGGCATCGGTTGGAAAGTCAGGCCCTTTGATATGTTCACACAGCGCGGCCAGGTCAGCCTTCGGTTCATCCAGCAATCGCACACAGCCACTCACCACTTCACGCATGTTGTGCGGTGGGATATCGGTCGCCATGCCAACTGCGATGCCGGTCGTACCGTTTAACAGAACATTCGGCACGCGCGCCGGCAGCACCGAAGGCTCATCAATGGTGCCATCAAAGTTTGGCGCCCACTCAACTGTCCCCTGTCCGACCTCAGAGAGCATCAGCTCTGAATAACGGGTCATGCGCGATTCGGTGTAACGCATCGCAGCGAATGATTTGGGGTCATCGGTCGAACCCCAGTTACCTTGACCATCGATAAAAGGGTAGCGGGTTGAGAACGGCTGCGCCATCAGCACCATCGCCTCGTAACAGGCCGAATCACCATGCGGATGGAATTTACCCAGTACGTCACCAACGGTACGTGCCGACTTCTTAAACTTGGCCGTCGCCAACAGCCCCAGCTCAGACATCGCATAGACGATGCGCCGCTGCACCGGCTTCATCCCATCCCCAATATTCGGCAATGCACGATCAAGGATCACATACATTGAATAGTCGAGATAGGCCTTCTCGGTAAAGATTTTGAGCGGCATCCGTTCGATGCCGTCGTCTTCGCGCCCCTGAATTTCACTCATTTATAGTACAACCCACTTATTGTTACTCAAATTCAAAACTGGCCTCATTATACGCAGCCAACAACTAAGTAACAGTCCCCATATTTGAAGCACGCTATTTAGCGCTTTCTTTGCACCTTGAAGTTTCGCCCATTTTGGCGTAGATTTCTTCCACTTTTAAAAATAAACATCCAGGAAATCATATGTTAAATACAGGAAAAACAGCACTCATGACCGCCCTCTTCATTGCTACGCCACTCTACGCTGCCGATGGTGGCAGCAAGTGGAATGGTGAGGCCGAGCTGGGAATCGTCAGCACTAGCGGTAACACCGACACGAGCACCATCCACCTCAATACGAAGCTGGAAAATGAACGTGAGCAGTGGAAACACCTGCTCCTGTTTAACACACTGAACAGCAGTAACGAAGGGGCAAGCACTGCGGAGCGCTATGTGCTAGTTGCTAAGTCCGACTACAAGATCGACGCGGTTAGCTACGCCTTTGGCCGCTTTAGTTATGAAGATGACCGTTTTAGTGGCTTTGATTACCAGGCTACCGAAACCATCGGTTATGGACGCCATCTTATCCAGGAGCCAACACTCAAACTGAGCGTTGAAGGCGCTCCAGGCATGCGTCAGAGCAAAGCTGAAAACGCTTCAAGAGATAATGAGGGAATCCTCTATCTATCCGGCAATCTTGAATGGAATATCGGCCCAACATCACTTTTCACAGAAGAGCTGTTCACTGAAATCGGCCAGGACATCACAATCACAAAGTCTGTCACTGGGCTAAAATCTCAGATTATTAAAGATCTGGCGATGAAATTCACCTTCACTGCAAAACACACCTCTAAAGTGCCAGCACAGAAGAAGAAGGTCGATACTGAAACTGCGATATCTCTGGTTTATAGTTTCTAAAAAAACCAGGGGCTGTTACCCCTGAGCTGACAGACAAAAAAGCAGCCAGATCTGGCTGCTTTTTTATTTACCCGCGGATGACGATTAAACTTCTGCGAGATCGCCCTTACTCTCCAGCCAGCTGCGTCGATCAGCCGCGCGCTTTTTGGCCAGTAGCATATCCATTATCTGATAGGTGTCGTCGCCGCTATCAAGCACCAGCTGAACCAGTCGCCGGGTATCGGGGTCGATCGTCGTTTCACGCAGCTGCAACGGGTTCATCTCACCCAGCCCTTTAAAGCGCTGCACGTTGATTTTACCTTTCAGTTTTTCCGCTTCGATGCGACTCAACACACCGCGCTGTTCGTCATCATCGAGAGCATAAAAGACATGTTTGCCGACATCGATCCGATAGAGTGGCGGCATCGCAACATAGACATGCCCCGCCTCGACCAGCGGACGAAAGTGCCTTAAAAATAGAGCGCAAAGCAGGGTAGCGATATGCAGTCCATCAGAATCGGCATCCGCTAAAATACAGACTTTACCGTAACGCAACCCTTTTAGATTGTCGGAGCCCGGTTCAACGCCAATCGCAACCGAGACATCATGCACCTCCTGCGACCCCAACACCTCGGTCGATTCCACTTCCCAGGTGTTGAGGATCTTTCCGCGCAGCGGCATGATCGCCTGAAAACTACGGTCTCTCGCCTGTTTGGCAGACCCGCCCGCCGAGTCACCTTCCACTAGAAAAAGTTCGGTGCGCGCAAGATCCTGCGAACTGCAGTCCGCCAGTTTTCCCGGCAGTGCCGGGCCAGTGGTAATCTTTTTACGCACCACCTTTTTACCAGCGCGCATGCGAGACTGAGCGTTACTGATCGCCAGCATCGCAATCTGCTCACCAGCGTCGGTATGTTGATTGAGCCAGAGGCTAAAAGCGTCTTTCACCACCCCCGAAACAAACGCAGCACATTCACGCGATGAGAGCCGCTCTTTGGTCTGCCCACTGAACTGTGGATCTTCCAGCTTTACCGACAGCACATAGGCGCAGCGCTCCCACACATCGTCCGGCGCAAGCTTAACCCCGCGCGGCAGCAGATTGCGGTATTCACAAAATTCACGGATCGCATCGGTCAGCCCGGTACGCAGACCATTCACATGGGTACCGCCCTGCCCGGTAGGAATCAGATTGACATAACTCTCCGTTACCAGCTCACCGCCTTCCGGCAGCCACACCACTGCCCAGTCGGCCACTTCACGTTCAGAGGCGGCATTGCCGAGCAGGAGTTCATCCGGCAGCAGGGTGTAGCCTTTAACAGCTTCATTGAGGTAATCGCGCAGACCATCTTCGAAGTACCACTCTTCACTGCTGTTGGCCTTTTCATCAAAGAAAGAGACATGCAGACCAGGGCACAACACCGCTTTAGCCCGTAGCACATGGCGCAGGCGTGAAACCGAAATCTTTGCCGAATCGAAATAGCGACCATCTGGCCAGAAGCGGATCGAGGTACCGCTATTCTTTTTGCCAACGGTGCCGACCACCTTCAGCGCTTCAACCTTGTTGCCATTTTCAAACGCCATGGTGTGTACTTTGCCATCGCGCTTAATCTTTACATCAACGCGCTTAGAGAGTGCATTCACCACCGAGACGCCGACGCCGTGCAGGCCGCCAGAGAATTGATAATTTTTGTTCGAGAACTTACCCCCTGCATGCAGCTTGGTCATGATCACTTCGACACCCGGCACCTTCTCTACCGGATGTTGATCAACCGGCATGCCGCGGCCGTCATCCTCAACCTCCAGTGAACCATCTTTATAAAGTGTGACCGAAAGTGTTCTGGCATGACCCGCGACCGCCTCATCGACACTGTTATCGATCACCTCCTGTGCCAGGTGGTTGGGGCGCGTGGTGTCGGTATACATACCGGGACGTTTACGTACCGGCTCCAGACCGGTTAATACCTCAATCGATGAGGCATCATAATCTCTACTCATGGATGTTCCTGTTTCCTGTTCCCGTTCAGTTGTCCGTTAATCTCGGCAAATTTTGTACGCCTGCAGAAGGGCATGGAGTCTAGCACCAAGCTGGCAGCGAACACAAAGCACGATCTGCCCCCTATGTCGGCCGGACATTTTTATAGTAGAATCCAGCCCGGCATTGATAATCAGCGACGCAGTTAGGGAGCCGGACTTGGTCAAAAAAAAACGCAGTAAGAAAAATTCCTCGCCCGACTTTGAGGCCGCCCTTGAAGAACTTGAAACCCTGGTAGAGCAGATGGAGGCGGGGGATATTACGCTGGAAGAGTCACTGCAGCACTTTGAGCGCGGCATTCTACTCACCCGCACCTGCCAGGAGGCGCTAAAGGCCGCCGAACAGAAAGTGGAGATTCTGCTGCAAAACAGCGCCGATGCAACCACCCAGCCGTTTGATGCCGACCGTGACTAATTCCAGCCCCGACCCTCGCCCGGAGAATAATATGGAACAGCGCACAGAAAACGGCGCGGCCTTTAAAGCACTCCTCTCTCAGAGCAGAGAGCAGGTAGAGGCGGCGCTTGAACGCTGGCTGCCGGCTGAAGATCGTCAGCCTGAAACCCTCCACCGGGCGATGCGTTACTCGGCACTCTCGGGCGGCAAGTATGTGCGACCGCTGCTGGTCTACGCCACCGGCCAGGCGCTGGGGGTGACGGCAGCGGCACTCGACGGCCCCGCCTGCGCGATCGAGCTGATCCACAGCTACTCACTGGTGCATGATGACCTGCCGGCGATGGATGATGATGATCTGCGCCGCGGCAAACCCACCTGCCACAGGGCGTTTGATGAGGCGACTGCTGTACTGGTCGGCGACGCACTACAATCTCTGGCATTTCATATTCTTGCAGTCGATACCTCAATTAAGATAAGAGCCGAACTGCGGGTAAAAATGATCGCAACCCTGGCAGATGCCAGCGGCTCCCTTGGGATGGCGGGCGGACAGGCGATCGACCTTGAAGCCGATGGTAAAGGAGATGACTTTACCCTTGTGTCACTGCAATACATGCATTCACAAAAGACCGGTGCGCTGATCCGAGCCAGTGTACGACTGGGGGCATTAAGTGCGCCAGATTGCGATGAGGCGCTACTCACCCGCCTCGACCACTACGCTGCCAATATCGGACTCGCCTTTCAGATCCGCGACGATATCCTCGATATCGAGGCACCAACCGACATCCTGGGGAAAAACCAGGGGGCCGACATCGCACGCAACAAACCCACCTACCCCGCCCTGCTGGGGATGGATGGTGCAAAGCGGAAGGCGGAACAGCTCCATGAGGCCGCGCTGGATAATCTCGCTACACTGGGAAGTGAGGCAGATCCGTTACGCTGGATCTCAGCATATATCGTGCAGCGCCCTAGTTAGCTGAAAATAGCGGTATGACCGAAGCGCTTAAAATAGAACCAATAGCATTGAAAGCATGAAACTAATAATAACTAAAATGATATATTAGGGGGTGAAGAATGAGTAAATTACTATATGTTATTGGTTTTTTTGCGTTTTCTGTGAATGTGAACGCGAATGATCAAGTCAAGGATATAGCAAAAGATGTTGGTTATCGGAGCTGCTTATCAACAGTTTCTGACATTGAGGACTTTTTTGGCAACAAAGTAAGTTATGGTTCATGGTCATTTTGGGCAAGAGAAAACCCAGATGAACAGATATTTAATTCAACCTTAGAATTGACTTACGGTGACGGTATTCAGCTTGTTGATTTTACGGTGGCGCCAACAAAAGATGGTCAATGCTCATTTGTTTATACTAGAACCTTTTATTCACCTAAGAGCTGCCTCGCTACTACAAAAAATGATTACATGAGTAAGGCTGAGTTTAAAGGAGAAATTAATAAGTCAGTGTCAGGGTTTAGTGAAAAGGGGGGGGTAAAATGGCTGCTTACCCCAGCGGGGAGTGGGTGTCTTGTTCAGAAGAAAGAGATTGTATTCAGAAGTGTAAGGCAGGATTCATAAATATACTGAAGTTGTTGTAATTCAACTTCTATTTGATTCCGTAGATTGCAATAAATCAGCTAACAAAAGCAATCAACTCGGACCCAATTCCCCGCTAAAAAAGCCACCCTGACCGCCAGAGCCGCCGTTTTCTGTGCTATATTGCGCGATTGCGTAAAAAAACAGCCGATTAAAGCTCGATGACAACCACTGAAAAGCGATACCCACTGCTACATAAAATCGATTCCCCCGCAGACCTGCGCCAGCTTGCCGAAACAGAGCTGGAGCCGTT
>DRLG01000278.1 GCA_011053135.1 Chromatiales bacterium | reverse complement strand
GTCATGAACGCCGTGCTGGTTCAGGGGGATGCTGTTGGCCCAACACTCTATTATGGTGCTGGTGCCGGTTCGGAGCCGACCGCTTCAGCGGTGGTGGCTGATGTGATTGATGTTGCGCGCACCATGACGGTAGACCCTGAAAACCGTGTGCCGCATCTGGCGTTTCAGCCGAATGCACTCTCGGATACGCCCGTACTTGCGATGGAGCAGATTGAGACAGCTTACTACCTGCGCATGCAGGCGGCGGATCGACCCGGCGTACTGGCCGAAGTGACCCAGATCCTTGGCGAGCAGGGGATCAGTATTGAAGCGATGATTCAGAAAGAGCCTGCCGAAGGTGAGAGTATCGCATCGATCATCATGCTGACCCAGCGCGTGGTTGAGAGCCAGATGAATGAAGCGATTCGCCGGATTGAACAGCTCGATGTGATTGAGGGTGACGTTACTCGCATCCGCCTTGAGCAGTTAGATAAATAACGCCTGCCCGATCTGCCTATAGAAAACGTAGCTGCATCGCATTTAATATTTAAGGAAACATAACTATGCCATTTCGATCTCGCTATACCGGTCTGATTGATACCTATCGTGACCGTCTGCCAGTGCATGATGATACCCGTATTATTAGTCTGGGTGAGGGTAACACCCCACTGATCCGTCTCAACAATATTCCCGGACTGCTTGAGGCGGATGTTGATATTTATGTGAAATTTGAAGGCCTCAACCCGACGGGTTCTTTTAAGGATCGTGGGATGACCATGGCGGTGACCAAGGCGGTAGAAGAGGGTAGTAAAGCGATCATCTGCGCTTCAACCGGTAACACCTCTGCCTCTGCTGCAGCCTACGCAGCGCGCGCGGGTATTAAGGCGTTTGTACTGATTCCAGACGGAAAAATTGCACTCGGCAAGCTGGCACAGGCGATGATGCATGGCGCCACAGTGATTCAGATCAAAGGAAATTTTGATGTGGGGATGCAGTTAGTGAAAGAGATTTCAGGGCACGCCCCTGTGACGATTGTAAACTCAATCAACCCCTACCGCCTACAGGGGCAGAAGACAGCTGCGTTTGAGATTATGGAAGAGCTGGGGTGCGCACCCGATTATCACTGCATTCCGGTTGGAAACGCGGGTAACATCACGGCTCACTGGATGGGTTACAAAGAGTACAACGAGCATGGCATCGTGAATAGTCTGCCGGTGATGGCGGGGTATCAGGCGAGTGGTTCAGCGCCCTTTATACGAGGCGCGATGGTAGATGACCCGGAAACGGTCGCGACTGCGATCCGTATCGGCCATCCACAGAGCTGGGAGAAGGCGTGGACGACCCAGAAAGAGTCGCAGGGGTGGTTTGATGAGTGCACTGATGAAGAGATTCTGGCCGCGCAGAAGATGCTGGCCGAGCGTGAAGGGGTCTTCTGTGAACCAGCGTCGGCCGCATCACTAGCTGGCATGATCAAGGATGTTAAGGGCGGTAAGATCCCCGCAGGCAGCAAGGTTGTCTGCACCCTGACCGGCAACGGTATTAAAGACCCGGATACCGCGATTAAGCAGTGCAAGGCACCTTTGCAAAGTGTTGAGGCGACGCTTGATTCGGTAAAGAGAGCGATTCTAGAGAATCTTTAAACCGCCATTGTACGGCATCAATTTTCGAGCACCCCGTTAGTTGGGGCGCTCGAGCAACCTCGGTGAATTTTAACTGCCTAGTGCATCTTATGCAGCTTCTCTTTATCCGCAGAGCTCGCTTTGTGGCTAAGATTTAAGAGAATGGCTGCGAGTTCGCGTTCATCTGCTGAAGCGTCAGAATCGTTGACAATCTTTTGTAGTTTAGGTCTGTCTGCTCCGCTAATGGAATGGTCCAGATTGATCATCGCCTGCGCCAGGGTGCGTGAATGGGCTGATACATGGCTATCATCAACGATCGCCTTGAGCGCTCGCTTTTCAGAACTGCTGGGATAATGGTTCAGCCCCGCCAGAATTGATGCCATGGTTTTAATCTCACCGTGGCCACTACCGGCAACGGCGGTGTGAGTTGTAAAGATCATCAGTAAGGCCAGGGATAGACCGAACATTTTTGTCATGATTAAACACCTCCTCTTAATCGAATAAAAGTCAGGGTCAGTTAAAGTACCGTCCCGGCTAGAAGAGCTAACTATAGCCCCTGCATTATCTTTTGGATATGAATTTATAACCCTCTAAAAAATACGATTACTTCTGGCGTTTTACTCTCTCATTAAAAAAGCTCGACATCGGATTCCTGTTTTTCTTTCTCCATTTGGACCGCCTCCTTGAGCACCTCATCTACTGATTTCCCGGCGAGGATCGCATCGAACATCCGCTGATCTGCATCGAGTGTATATTTCGATTTGATCATCTTCTGCAGCGCGCTCCATTCATAAGGGCTGTAGACCCGGCTAGAATCTGAGACAATTTCAGAGAGCGATTTTAAAATTACGGATATATGGCTCAGGCGTTGCGTGAATTTGTCATAAAACTGAAAGGCCATGATGGCCGACTGAACCTTCTCATCGACGGCCTGGCAGTTACTCAGAATAGTGTCACGGGTTTCACCTTCAGGAAGCTCCTGTGCAGCCATATTGATCACCTGAGCGTTGCCGACCATCGAGGTAAACCATTCGGTGAGTGTATCGACCGAATCATTGCCATCTTTCATCGCATACTCAATACGGGCGACAGAAAGGGTTAGCATCGCAACGGTTTCGCGAATCTGGCTCCAGTCCAGGTCTGGGGCGTGAGAAGTGGAGAGTGTATTGGGTGATTCTTCAGGCATGAGTACTCCCTTTCCATTATTGTTATTGGTTCGTCACATTTTTATCGGCACCAGTTGAAAACCCATAAGGGGTGGAGTGGCTTCCAAGTCCCTTTTTGTATTAGATTTTTTCCACTCGATTGATCTGATCCGCTATAATTAACACATTTTATCCTGTGGCCCTGATTGTGCTGGCGTGATACAACCTCTCTCGGGGGATAGGGCGAGTTGACAGGTTCTGGTTTATATTTTGCTATTTTGAGCTTTGTAGGATGATGTTATGAGTGATGCTACGCTGGGGATGGATTTTACGCTGGGTTATTACAGCAGCGACCGTAAAACTGGTAGAGTCTGTGTGGTAAAACGACGCAATGGTGAGTTCTCTATCAACTGTCTGGGAGTTGAAGCGGAGAGCGGCCTTGAGAAGGGGTTGAAGCCTATTTTTGTCGGGCTGACTGAAGAACACCGTTTTATTCTGCTGAACCCTGAGACAAAGTCGATTCGTATTCAGTGCAATTTTCCGGTTGACGCCTTTCCCGCGCATATCTATTCAGACCCTCATGCCAGCCGCGACTGGTTTATGAATGATGGCGATAAAGAGAGCGGCAATGATACTGTGAACTGTGGCGAGCACGGCTCATCAGTAACGGTCATCGAAAACACTGCCAGTGCCTCGGCCAGACACCTCGCCACTATCTGTGTCGGACGCGGCCACCATCAGGCCACTTTTTCCTACCCATCAGAGCAGGCGCCAGCGGTACCGCATACCACTTACATCAGTAACCTGAAAGATGGCACTGTGTCGGCAATTGGCAATGACCCTGATAATGATGAGCACTACCTGAAAGTGATCGCAACCATTGATCTATGTGAGCCTGATAAGGAAAAAGATGGCAGAACAGGCGCGCCCTGTAACGCCTTTCCCCATGGCCTGGTCTACTCAAAGGTTTCAGGCAAACTCTATAACCTGAACAACGGTTACGGCACGATTGCAGTCATCGACCCTGTCACTAACGTGATCGAAGAACGGATCGAATTTAAGGGGCACAGCAACCTGTTTGTGACACCCTGTGGCCGTTATATCTTTGGTCGTGGTGCTGATCGTAAGTCAGACCCTGAACATGTT
>DRLG01000277.1 GCA_011053135.1 Chromatiales bacterium | reverse complement strand
GAAAACTATTTGCAAATGATAATCATTCGCATTAGAATGATCTTCATTGGAGATGGTCGCCAACCTGTTGCGCAAGACGATTGATAGCATCTCCAAATCTCATTCTAGTATGAATAGACCACAGGAGGTGTATTGTGAGTTACCAGATTGATGCATATGTAGAGCGGGGCGTTCCAGTGATACGCCTGCTGGATGAGCGCAGTGGTGAAGCGCGACTGCAATGGCGACAGCCGGCAGTGAAGAATGAAGCGGTCCACTTGATGGCGTGGCGTATGTTATTTAAGCAACTGGTGCTGCTTTCATCTGCACAGGGTACTCCGCCAGATAGCGGGGAGCGGATAACGAAGATAAACACGCGACTCAGAAAATCACTGAGTCCAACAACACCGCAGCAGAATGCGAAGCAATTAACGCGGAAGGAGAGCGTAACGACAGGGAATGTTGTCTACCTGCATGTTCGACAGTTACAGGCGCGATAAGCCCGTTTAAGTTTCCGGTGCCCCACTATTAAGCGGTCTTCTCCCTCCTCATTTTGAGGCCGCCACATGCTCTCCCCCATGCATGGCCAACGTGGGTGGGGCACCGTTTTAAATAGCGATAGTATTGAATAATCAGCTGCTCAATCTGCATTAACCGACCTTAATCACATCGGTAACAACTGCTTCGTCACCATTTAGCATCTCAACCCGCACATCGAGGTCATAAAGAAAAAACCCAAAGCGTTTTTTGTTGGTAAGTTTACGCAGGTAAACCGGGCGTGGGTCATATTGCAGCATATCGTGAATAAGGAGGCGTAGCTCAGGATAGCGCTGCTCAAAAGAGTTAATCTGCTTCTCTGTTGTGGGGCTAAAGCGGACCAGTAGTCGCTGTTGTGGGGCGAGATGTGCAAAGCCTCCGTTGGCCTCAGGAATCGAATCGACATAAGGCAGATAAGGTTTGATATCGATTACGGGAGTACCTTCGACCAGATCCAGCCCTTTAATATGGAGTGCGATTTTACCATCGCGTTCCTCAATTCGCTCCAGCTCAACCACGGACTGCCCAATTTGGTTGGGTCGATTCGGCGCGCGTGTCGCAAACACCCCCATCCGTTTCCCCTCTTTACGTGGTGGGCGTACCGTGAGACTCATTTCATTATCGAGACTTTTATGAAACAGAAAGGTGATCCAGATGTGCGAAATATCCTCCAGTCCGTTGAACGCCTCAGCACGGTTGTAAGGAGGGTAAAATTCAATCCAGCCGCGAGCCGCGGTAACCAGGCCCGGCTGGCGCGGAATGCCAAACAGCTCTTTGAAGCAGGAGTGAATGGTGCCGATCGGTTCGATGGTGTGGCTCATAGGGGGATTATAGATGTTTGGTAGAAGCAGGGTTAACGTTTTGCGGTTGAGAGTAAATGGCGGTAAACGATACAAACAGGCTGATCAATAAGGGTATACTCGGCGAAAGTATTATTAGGTGTACGGAAGAGCGCGGTGATCAAGTTTAGTAAAATGCATGGACTGGGGAACGACTTCGTGGTGATCGATGCGATCAGCCAGGATATTGTGCTGACCACGGCGCAGATCCGTTTTATTGCGGATCGTCATTTCGGCATCGGTTGTGACCAGCTACTGCTGGTTGATGAGGCGCTCTCTGCTGATGCGGATTTTCGCTATCGCATCTTCAATGCCGATGGTGGCGAGGTGGGGCAGTGTGGCAACGGTGCGCGCTGTTTTGGTCGATTTGTCCATGACAAAGGGTTGACCTCCAGGCGGGTGATACCGGTAGAGGTGGCGGGAGGCATCATCCATTTGAGTATAGAGGAGAATGGTGAGGTGACGGTCGACATGGGGCGGCCGCAGTTTGAGCCCGCTGAGATCCCTTTTGTTGCCGATGCTGAAGCTGCACGCTATACCATTGATATCGACGATGCCGTCTATGAGATCGGCGCGGTGTCGATGGGGAACCCGCATGCTGTGCTGCAGGTGGCATCGATTGAACAGGCACCCGTCGCGCGGCTGGGGCCGCTGATCGAAGCAGATGCGCACTTTCCCGCTCGTGTTAATGTCGGTTTTATGGAGGTGGTTGATGCGCACCATATCCGCCTGCGGGTGTTTGAACGCGGTGTGGGTGAGACGCTCGCCTGCGGTACCGGCGCCTGCGCCGCTGTTGCGGTTGGTCGCCGCTGGGGGGTGCTGGCGGACGAAGTGCGCGTCGATTTGCCTGGCGGTTCACTTTGGGTAAGATGGTCAGATGATGAAAGTTCGGTGCGGATGACAGGTCCCGCCACCCATGTCTATGAAGGAACAATCGAATTATGAGTGTGCAGCAAACCCAGAATGGCGAGGTTTCAGCTATCGATGATAAAGCGGTCGAGGAGTACCTTGCCGCGAACCCCGGGTTTTTTAATGAGCGGGATGATCTGTTGTCTCGAATGACAGTGGTCCACACCACCGGCGCCTCGGTATCATTGATTGAACGGCAGGTGGCGATCCTGCGAGAACAGAATAGTAACTATAAGCAGCAGCTAACCGAGCTGGTCGAAGTGGCGCGAGTCAATGACAGGCTGATGCTGAAGATGCAGAAACTAACTCTTGCTCTTTTGGAGAGTGATGAGCTGCCAGCGCTACTCACGCTCATTCAGCAGAGTCTGAAAGAAGATTTTAATGCGGATGGTGTCACACTCTGCCTCTTTGCTGATCCTGAAACGGTTTCGCTGGCGTCAGGTCAGGTTGGTGATCTACGGGTAATATTTGTATCACGCGATGATGAGCCGTTTGCCGAGCTGGCTGATATTAGCCAGGGTGATGAGCCTGCCTGCGGTGTGTTGAGTGAAGCGGAAGTGGCCACGCTATTTGTGGATCAGGCGGGTGAGATACGCTCGGTGGCGCAGTTACCGCTGATGATGAATGATAAAAAAACCGGTAAGCCGGGACTTTCGCTGGGTGTACTGGCGATCGGTAGTCGAGATGCAGGGCGTTTCTGTGCCGGTGTCGGCACCGTGTTTCTCAAATACCTCGGCGCATTGATTACACGCAAGCTGCGTCCACATCTCATCGCTGGCGAGGATGTTTAACCGCCTCGATGAGCAGCAAGATGGATCCTCAAAAGGCCCACCCCCTGTTCGATGGGGGCGAGGCCTTTTTTGATTATCTGCAAAACGAACGTCGCCTTGCGCCACTGACGGTCGAAAACTACCGTCGTGATCTGCAAAAGGTGATGAGCTACTGCCGTGAGCAGAATATCGATAGCTGGCAGCGGCTCGATGTGCACCATGTGCGCGCGGTGGTGGCGCAGCTCCATCGCCGCGGGCTGGGTGGGCGTAGTCTGCAACGGCTATTATCGGCGCTGCGTACACTCTTTAACTATCTATTGCGCGAAGGGGTCGTGGAAAATAACCCGGTGGTGGGGGTGAGTGCGCCGAAGCGTCCGCGCCAGCTGCCGAAGACGCTGGATGTCGATCAGGTGAGTCAGCTGCTGGATCTGGATGAAGATGACCCGCTGGCGCTGCGCGATCGCGCCATGATGGAGCTGATCTACTCCTCTGGGCTGCGCCTGGCCGAGCTCGCCGGACTTGATCTCCGCGATATCGACCGACATGACGCCGTGGTGCGGGTGACCGGAAAAGGGAGCAAGACCCGCGTAGTTCCGGTCGGTAGCCATGCGCTGGCAGTGCTGGAAAGATGGCTGCTCTGTCGTGCTGAATGGGTGAGTCCCGACAATCCGGCGCTGTTTGTGGGTAAGGGTGGTCGTCGCCTGGGGCACCGCGCGATACAGTTGCGACTGCGAGCGTGGGCAGTAGCGCGCGGCCTGCCTGAGTCGTTACACCCACACATGTTGCGCCACAGTTTTGCCAGCCATCTGCTGGAGTCGAGCGGAGACCTGCGTGCAGTGCAGGAGCTACTGGGCCACGCCGACATCAGCACCACACAGATCTACACCCATCTCGATTTTCAGCACCTCGCCAGGGTCTACGACAAAGCTCACCCGCGGGCGAAGAAGCGGTCGTAACCGTTCAAAACCAGGGGGATTCCACCAGTGCCGGCAGTTTTTCTCGCAGGGTGAGGGATGGTGTACAATCGCAGATTCAATTTTACCGTGGCTGGCTGCGGGTAGCGTAATTTCAGGAGTTTTTAGTTTTGGAGCAATTTCGCGGAACCACTATTTTATCGGTGCGTCGCAACGGCAAGGTTGTTGTGGGTGGCGACGGCCAGGTGTCGATGGGCAATACGGTGATGAAAGGCAACGCGCGTAAGGTGCGGCGACTCTATGATGGGCGTGTGATCGCCGGCTTTGCCGGGGGTACAGCCGACGCCTTCACCCTGTTTGAACGCTTTGAGGCGAAGCTGGAAAAACATTCAGGTAATCTGACCCGTTCGGCGGTCGAGCTGGCGAAGGACTGGCGCACGGATCGTATGTTGCGTCGGCTTGAGGCGCTGCTGGTGGTTGCGGATAGAGAGAGTTCGTTGATTATCACCGGCAATGGTGATGTGATCGAGCCAGAAAATAGCCTGATGGCAATCGGCTCCGGTGGGCCGTTTGCGCAGGCGGCAGCGCGCGCCCTGCTGGAAAACAGTGAGCACGATGCGCGTACCATTGTTGAAAAAGGGCTGGGGATAGCGGCGGACATCTGTGTCTTTACCAACAGCAACCTCACCATCGAAGAGCTGGATGCTGACTAGTCGTTCAACTGGCCAGATCACCATTAAATTACTAGCAGGAATAGAAATAGATGTCTGAAATGACACCCAGAGAGATCGTCCAGGAGCTGGATAAACATATCATTGGTCAGAACGATGCAAAGCGAGCGGTGGCGATCGCACTGCGAAATCGCTGGCGTCGAGCGCAGATCAGCAGCGAAGAGCTGCGCAACGAAGTGACCCCGAAAAATATTTTGATGATCGGCCCAACCGGTGTCGGTAAAACCGAGATCGCACGCCGCCTGGCAAAGCTCGCCAATGCGCCGTTCATCAAGGTTGAAGCGACCAAGTTTACAGAGGTCGGTTATGTCGGACGTGATGTTGAATCGATCATTCGTGACCTGGTCGAGGTGTCGATCAAGCTGACGCGTGAAAACGAGATGAAGAAGATGAAACATCGTGCCGAGGATGCAGCAGAAGAGCGCATCCTTGATATCCTGTTACCACCGGCCCGTGGGGCAGATGGTTCAATCGATCGCACCAAAGAGAACTCGGCCACCCGCCAGAAGTTTCGTAAAAAACTGCGTGAAGGTGACCTTGATGAGAAAGAGGTTGAGATCGAAGTGAGCATGGCCGCGGCCGGGGTTGAGATTATGGCGCCGCCAGGGATGGAAGATATGAGCAGCCAGTTGCAGGGGCTGTTTCAGAATATGGGAAGTCAACGCACAAAAAAACAGCGTCTGCCGATCCGTGAGGCGTTTAAGGTGTTGCGTGAAGAAGAGGCGGCCAAGCTACTGGATGAAGAGGGGATTAAAGCGGCGGCGCTGGAGCGTGCCGAGCAGCATGGCATAGTCTTTATCGATGAGATTGACAAGATCACCCGGCGAAATGATGGCGCGGGTAGTAGCGGTGGTGATGTGTCGCGTGAAGGGGTGCAGCGTGATCTGTTACCGCTGGTGGAGGGGTGTACGGTTTCAACCAAGTTCGGCATGATCAAAACCGACCATATTCTGTTTATTGCATCGGGCGCATTTCACCTCGCAAAGCCATCTGATCTGGTGCCGGAGTTACAGGGGCGGTTGCCGATTCGCGTTGAGCTGAGTGCACTGTCAGTGGACGATTTTGTACGCATCCTGACCGAGCCCAGCGCCTCCTTAACGGAGCAGTACAACGCCTTGCTAAAGGCGGAAGGGGTGACAGTCACTTTTACTGAAGATGGTATTGCACGTGTTGCCGAGGTGGCGTGGCAGGTGAATGAACGTACCGAAAATATCGGTGCGCGTCGCCTCCATACGGTGCTGGAGCGTCTGCTTGAAAAGTTATCATACGAGGCGTCTGACCTTTCAGGTAGTGAGGTGACGATCGATGTAGACTATGTTGAACTGCATCTCGGCAAGCTGGTTGAGGATGAAGACCTGAGCCGATATATCCTTTAACCAAAGAGTATTTTTAGATGATTGCAACAGCACAGAAACATCGTCCGACCGATATTCGCCTGCATCAGAAGTCACGCATACTGGAGGTGATCTTTGATAACGGCGCAGAATTTCGTCTCCCGTGTGAATTTCTGCGAGTCCACTCGCCCTCTGCTGAAGTGCAGGGGCATGGGGCTGGGCAGGAGACGCTACAGGTGGGTAAAGAGCGGGTGAACATAAAAGAGATCGAACCGGTTGGTGCCTATGCGGTGAAGTTGCATTTTGATGATGGCCATAACACCGGGCTTTTTTCATGGGAGTATCTCTACCACATTGGGCAGAACCAGGAGGCGATGTGGCAGGCATACCTGCAACGTCTTGCAGAGGCTGGGCATCAACGTGTCGCGCCAGCAGGTGAAGCATGAGCGATAAACAGTCCGCAGCGTCAGAGGGGACAACCCATTTCGGCTATGAAGAGGTCGATGTAAAAGAGAAGGCGCATCGTGTCGCTGGCGTCTTTGATTCGGTCGCAAAAAATTACGACATTATGAACGATGTGATGTCGATGGGTCTCCACCGTATCTGGAAAAAGGTGGCGCTGGATACTAGCGGTGTGCGTGCTGGCCACAGGGTGCTGGACCTGGCATCGGGTACCGGTGATCTTGCTGCGCGTTTTTCAGCGATGGTTGGCGCGCAGGGAAAGGTGGTCGCCTCAGATATCAACCCCAACATGTTAAAGGTGGGGCGTGAGCGGCTGACCGACCGCGGCATTGTAGGGAATATCGAATATGTACAGGCAGATGCCGAGGCGCTCCCCTTCCCCGATAACTATTTTAATTTTGCCAGTATCTCATTTGGCCTGCGTAATGTAACCCATAAAGAGGCGGCGCTGGCGTCGCTCTACCGCGTGTTGAAACCGGGTGGCCGTTTGATGGTGCTGGAGTTTTCAAAACCGCTGGAAGCGCTCAAGCCGATCTATGACACATACTCTTTCAAGTTGTTACCGTTGATGGGCCGGCTGATTGCCAATGATGAAGATAGCTATCGCTATCTTGCAGAGTCCATTCGTATGCACCCCGATCAGGAGACGTTGAAGGGGATGATGGCAGAGGCGGGGTTTGAGCGCTGCGAGTTTATGAATATGAGTGGTGGTATTGTCGCGCTACATAAGGGTTATAAGTTCTGACGTGATCGATTTGGGGTTTGGTAAATAATGGCTATCACAACATCGATTAAAGCGGCATCGCTGGCGGCGCTTGAAGCGGCAATTAACCACTGCCTGCAGTTTGATCCTGATGCACTGCAGCGGCTGCGTGCGCTATCGGGCAAGGTGGTTGGTATTGAACTGCTGGGGTTAAATCTGAAGTTTTACCTGCTACCGGAGAGCACCGGCCTGCAGCTGCGCACTGAATTTGAGGGCGAGGTGGATGTATGGCTGCGCGGCGCACCGCTGTCGATGATGCGCATGGGGCTGGGCGGCGACCAGCAGCAGGCGCTGTTCTCTGGTGATGTTGAGATTGAGGGGGATACCGAAACGGGTCAGCGCGTGCGTGACATCATGAATGAACTCGATCTTGACTGGGAAGAGCAGCTATCAAAACTGGTGGGTGATGTGGTGGGGCACAAGATCGGAAATGTGGTGCGTGG
>DRLG01000276.1 GCA_011053135.1 Chromatiales bacterium | reverse complement strand
GACGGGGGTTGAAATTCATCCGGCGGCAAAGATTGGGCGGCGTTTTTTTATCGACCACGGCATGGGGGTGGTGATTGGTGAGACGGCCGAGATTGGTGATGACTGTACGCTCTATCACGGTGTGACGCTTGGCGGCACCAGTTGGGATAAAGGCAAGCGCCACCCAACGTTGGCCAACAATGTGGTGGTGGGGGCGGGTGCGAAGGTGCTGGGGCCGATCACGGTCAATGACGGTGCGCGCATCGGTTCGAACGCCGTGGTGGCGAAAGATGTTCCGGCGGGAGCGACGATGATCGGCGTGCCGGGGCATGTGGCGCGCAGCAGCAAAGATGCTGATGCCAGAAAGCGCCGTGAGTTTGCCAAAAAGATCGGCTTCGATGCGTATGGTGTCTCGCAGGATGCGGCAGACCCCGTCGCCAATGCGGTCAACTGCATGCTTGACCATATTCATGCGATGGATGAGAAGCTAGAGGCAGCCAATGCCGCACTTAAGAAGATGGGTGCTGATGTTGATGTCTCGCCACTGCCTGAACTTGAGTTGTATGACATTGATTCAGTGGGTAAAAAAGAGCCATCTCACGCGAAGAGAGAAGGCGGTGAGGGCGATGTTAAGACCGACAATTAAATCTTGACTAAAACAATCAACAATGTAGAATGCTTATTACCTTACAATTACAAAGGTAGAAAGATATGAAACTGACGACAAAAGGACGCTATGCAGTCACTGCGATGCTGGATTTAGCGCTTCATGCGCAAGAAGGCCCGGTTCCGCTTGCTGATATTTCACAGCGCCAGGGGATTTCGCTCTCCTATCTTGAGCAGCTGTTTGCGAAGCTGCGCAAGCAGGGGTTGGTCGATAGCGCGCGTGGTCCAGGTGGCGGTTACCGTTTAAGTAGAGATTCCAATGAGATCGCGGTAGCGGATGTTGTGACGGCGATCGATGAAAAGGTTGATGCGACCCGTTGTGGTGGCATGGGTAACTGTCAGGATGGTAAACCGTGCCTAACCCATGAACTGTGGTCAGACCTGAGTCGCCAGCTATATGAGTTCCTCGAGAATATCAGTCTGGGACAGCTGGTGGAGCGTAACGCGGTTAAGGACATTGCCATGCGTCAGGATAACCTGCAGAAGCAGAGCCAGAATGCGACGTTTGCATCTGTTGCGGGTAGTAGTAGCGCAAACTAGCCTGTTGGAGGTGGTGGCAGCTTAGGATGTATGTCCATTTACCTGGATCATAATGCGACGACACCTGTAGACGACCGAGTGGTTGATGCCATGCTCCCTTATCTAAAGGGTGGTTATGGTAACCCTTCAAGTGGGCACCGTTTTGGAAGAGAGTCGCAGCAGGCGATACAGTGCGCAAGGGAACGGGTGGCGGCACTGATTGGCGTGCAGCCAGCGCAGGTGGTTTTCACTAGTGGCGGTACCGAGGCCAACAATCTTGCACTAAAAGGTGTAATGGCGCTGGCAGGTGAAAATAGCGGGCTGGTGGTTAGTGCTATCGAACACTCATCGGTGCTGCAGCCCGCCACTGCACTACAGGCCGCGGGCTGCCCGTTAGCAGTAGCGGGAGTGGATGGTGATGGCAAGGTAAAATCGGATGCGTTTGAGCAGGCGGTGAGCAAGAAGAATGTGGCTCTGGCCTCAGTGATGCTGGCCAACAATGAAACGGGCGTAGTACAGGATATTGCGCAGTTAAGTGAAGTCGCCAGGACGCACGGTGTGCGAATGCATACCGACGCAGTGCAGGCGCTAGGCAAGCTCGACATCGATTTTAGCGCTCTCGGTGTAGCGGCGATGAGCCTGTCGGCACATAAAATCTACGGCCCCAAGGGGGTCGGTGCGCTGGTGGTTGAGAAGGGGCTGAGATTGCAGCCGATGTTGCACGGTGGTGTTCATGAAGCGGGATTGCGTGCTGGCACAGAAAACGTAGCAGGGATTGTCGGTTTTGGTATGGCTGCGGAGTTGATGCAGTCTGGATTGATTCAGCGCACTGATCATTGTGAACGGTTGCGCCAGCGTGTTGAGCAGGCGCTGCTAAAGATGGCGCATGTGGTGGTTTTTTCGCGCCAGGTAACACGGTTGTCTAACACCCTCTTTTTCGCGGTTAAAGGCATCGAAGGCGCAACCCTGCTGATGAGCCTGGATCGTGACGGCATCGCAGTTTCAAGCGGTTCTGCCTGCACCAGTGGAAGTGGTAAGCCTAGCCATGTACTGCTTGCGATGGGTGTTGAAGAGGGGCTGGCGCACGGCGCGATACGTGTGAGTTTTGGAAGCCGGAATACGGTTGAAGAGGTTGACCTCCTTATTTCATCGTTACAGCGACAGATCAAAAGTTTATTGAAATTGAATAGTGGCTGGGCGTAAAGGCGGTTCTGGTTTTGAGTGTTAAGTCTGTTTTAAGGAATGACTGAGAAAATATGAGCAAGAGTGAAAGAGTGCCGGTATATCTGGATTACGCTGCGACCACGCCAGCAGATCCGCGCGTGGCCGAGAAGATGATGGCCTGTTTAACGATGGATGGTGATTTCGGAAACCCCGCCTCACGCTCGCATATTTTTGGCTGGAAAGCGGATGAGGATGTAAAAATTGCGCGCGGACATGTGGCAGCGCTGGTGAATGCAGACCCAAGAGAGATTGTCTGGACCTCTGGTGCCACCGAATCTGACAACCTGGCCATCAAGGGCGTGGCTCATTTTTACAGGAAAAAAGGCAAGCACATCATCACCTGCAAGACGGAGCACAAAGCGGTACTTGATACTTGTCGCCAGCTAGAGCGCGAAGGTTACGAAGTGACCTATCTGGATGTTGAAAGTAGCGGTTTGATCAATATGAAAGTGCTGGAAGAGGCCATTCGTGAAGATACGATTCTGATCTCGATTATGCATGTCAACAATGAGACGGGTGTAGTGCAGGATATCGCTGCGATTGGTGAGCTGGCGCGCAACAAGGGTGTGATCTTTCATTGCGATGCGGCACAGAGTGCCGGCAAAATAGAGATCGATCTTGAGAAGATGAAGGTCGATCTGATGTCATTCTCTGCTCATAAGATCTATGGCCCTAAAGGGATTGGTGCACTGTATGTGCGTCGTAAACCGCGCATCCGTATCGAGGCGCAGATGCATGGTGGCGGTCATGAGCGCGGTATGCGTTCCGGTACCCTGGCGGTGCATCAGATCGTAGGCATGGGCGAAGCATTTCGGATCGCTAAAGAAGAGATGGCAGCTGAATCGGCACGGCTGCTGGCCTTGCGTGAAAGATTGATGAACGGTTTTAGCGATATGGAAGAGATCTATGTGAACGGCGATCTATCACACCATGTGGCCGGGGTGTTAAATATCAGTTTTAATTTTGTGGAAGGCGAGTCGTTAATTATGGCGCTAAAAGATATCGCGGTCTCTTCCGGGTCTGCCTGTACTTCCGCGAGCCTTGAACCCTCATATGTGTTACGAGCGCTGGGTCGTGAAGATGAGCTGGCGCACAGTTCGATCCGTTTCTCATTGGGCCGTTTCACGACCGAAGCGGATGTCGATTACACCATTGAGCTAGTACGGAAAAAAGTTGAAAAGCTTAGAGAGCTCTCACCGCTGTGGGAGATGTATAAAGATGGTGTTGATCTATCAAAAGTTCAGTGGGCAGCACATTAAGCCCGCCAGGAGAGTAAAAGATGGCATATAGTGATAAAGTTATGGACCACTACGAGAACCCGCGAAATGTGGGCTCGTTTGATAAAGATGACAGTGCAGTAGGCACTGGCATGGTCGGTGCCCCCGCCTGTGGTGACGTGATGAAGCTGCAGATTAAGGTGAGTGATGACGGGGTGATTGAAGATGCTCGGTTTAAAACTTACGGTTGCGGCTCTGCGATCGCCTCTAGCTCACTCCTGACCGAGTGGGTCAAGGGTAAAACATTGCAGCAGGCGAGTGAAATCAAGAATACTGAACTTGCGGAAGAGCTGGCCCTGCCGCCGGTAAAGGTTCATTGCTCTGTGCTGGCGGAAGATGCGATTAAAGCAGCGATTGAAGATTACAATAGTAAAGGCGGCGCGGCCGCTGAAGCAGCTGAAAAGGCCGCTGACGGCAGTTAGCTGCCGTTGTCGATGTTGTCTGTTTTTAGAGAAAGAGAGATATGGGAATTACGTTAACAGAGTCAGCAGCGAAACATATTAACGGTTACCTCAAAACACGTGGTAAAGGCATCGGCCTGCGCCTGGGCGTCAAAACATCTGGCTGCTCTGGTTACGCCTACGTATTTGAAGTGGCAGATGAGATAGAGAAAGATGATGTGGTGATTGAAGATCACGGCGTTAAGGTGATCGTCGATCCTAAAAGCCTGCTCTATCTCGATGGCACCGAGCTTGATTACACGCGTGAAGGGTTAAATGAAGGGTTTAAATTCAACAACCCAAATGTTGCCGATACCTGCGGTTGTGGTGAGAGTTTTACAGTCTGATTTCTGGCTGTAAAATAGACTTCGCGTACGATGGAATCCTTTTTTTCCAAAGATTATTTTCAGCTGTTTAATTTTCCTGCTGTCTACGATATTGATCGCGATGCGCTGACACAGCGTTACCGGGATATGCAGGGGTTAATCCATCCCGACCGCTTTGTCAATGCAACCGAGAAAGAGCGCAGAATGTCAGTGCAGCTGACAGCGTTGATCAACGAGGCCTATAATGTTTTAAAGTCTCCTTTGGCGCGGGCGCGCTATCTATTACAGCAGCGAGGCGTTGATATCGACGACTCGGTGACCAGTAAAGATATTGCATTTCTAACCGAGCAGATTGAGTTGCGCGAGCGTCTGGAAGAGGCGCGCCAGGGGAGCAACCCTGGGCGAGCGTTAATGAAGCTGGCAGGGGAGTTGCAGAAACGACTGATGGGGTTGCAGCTGGCACTGGAGGATGCGTTTCTGGACGAATCCCCTGATGCGCTGGAAAAGGCGCACCGTCTGTATGATGAGATGCAGTTTATTTCCCGATTAAATGATGAGCTGGATGAGATTGAAGATGCGCTCAACTAGTGTCAACCGCTCTTGCGGATTCACTCATCAGTTGAGTAAAGGATATTGAATTAGATTATGGTGTTGTTTCAGATAAGTGAACCAGGTGAGACCCAACTGCAGCGGCAGCACCACCTCGCTGTGGGCATCGACCTTGGTACCACCAATTCATTGGTGGCAACGGTGCGCGACGGCCATGCAGAGACGCTGGTCAATGCGCATGGTGACTACCACTGCCCATCTGTAGTGCGTTACTTTGCAGACGCACCCCCCGTTGTCGGGCAGGAGGCAAAAGATGCTGCGTACCAGGACCCGTTAAATACCATCGCATCAGCAAAACGGCTGCTGGGGCGAGGGGTGGCTGATATCGAAACGACTGCGAACAGACTGCCGTATGAGTTTTCCAGCTCTGACTGTGGCATGCCATATATCAAAACAGTCGCCGGTAACATTAGCCCGGTAGCCGTTTCCGCCGAGATTCTTAAAAAATTGATGGAGCAGGCTGAGGCCGATTTAGGCGGCGAGCTTGATGGGGCTGTGATTACAGTTCCCGCTTACTTTGATGATGCACAGCGTCAGGCGACCAAAGATGCGGCGCGCCTCGCCGGGCTTAAGGTGTTAAGGCTGTTAAATGAACCGACAGCTGCCGCCGTTGCGTATGGGCTTGATAGCGGCTCGGAAGGGATACATGTGGTGTATGACTTTGGCGGCGGCACCTTTGATGTCTCTATCTTACGTTTTAGTCGTGGCGTATTTGAGGTGATGGCCACGGCTGGTGACTCCTCCCTGGGGGGGGATGATGTGGACCGACTGCTGGCCGAGTGGCTGCTGGCCGAGGCGGGTCTGACTGGAGAGATCGAGCATCGCCATTTACGACGCATCATCGGTGAGGCCAACCGTGCAAAAGAGGCGTTAACAACAGCTGCTAGCGTTCAGCTCTCTATTGAGACGCAGACGGGTGAAGTGTGGCAGGGAGTGCTGACGCGCGCTGATTTTGAGGCGTTAATAGACCCATTGATTATGCGCACACTGCGCCCCTGTCGCCGTGCATTGCGTGACGCAGGATTGACCACCGACGATATTCAGGATGTCGTGATGGTCGGCGGCTCCACCCGGATACCGCGTGTGCGTGAATGTGTCGCTGAATTTTTTGGGCGTGAGCCGATGGTTGATATTGATCCGGACAAGGTGGTTGCGGTCGGTGCCGCGATCCAGGCCGATATTCTGGTGGGGAATAAGCCTGGCGATGAGATGCTGCTGCTGGATGTCATTCCGCTTTCACTGGGAATTGAAACCATGGGTGGGCTGGTTGAAAAACTGGTGCCACGCAACACCACAATCCCGGTGGTGAGAGCGCAGGAATTTACCACGTTTAAAGATGGGCAGACTGCGATGTCGATCCATGTCCTGCAGGGGGAGCGTGAACTAGTGGCGGACAGCCGCTCGCTCGCACGTTTTGAACTGCGCGGTATTCCGCCGATGAATGCTGGCGCTGCACGTATTCGTGTCACCTTTCAGGTCGATGCCGATGGGCTGTTGAGCGTCTCAGCCAGGGAGCTCACTAGCGGTGTTGAAAGCAGTATCGAAATCAAACCCTCGTACGGCCTGACGGATAGTGAGGTTGAGAAGATGCTGGCCGACTCGCTGCTTTATGCCGCAGAGGATGTCAAAAAGCGCCGCCTGCACGAGCAGCTGGTTGATTCTGCACGTCTGATTGAGGCGGTCGAAGCGGCGCTGAAGATGGATGCCGATGGTATGCTGACAAATAAAGAGTGTGTCACCATCAAGGCGGCGTTAACGACCCTGAAAGATAAAATTCAGAGTGAAGATATTGCGCTGATTAAAGCTGCCCACGATAAACTGGAGCGTGTCACCAGTGACTTCGCTGCGCGGCGCATGAATGTCCATATTAATGAAGCGCTGTCGGGTAAACTGCTCGATCAGATCATTGACTAAATCACCTGTGAACGCGGAATAGAGCGATGCCAAAACTGATTTTTTTACCCCACGAAGAGCTCTGTCCTGAAGGGGCAGTGATTGAGGCCGAAGCTGGCAAAACGATCTGCGATATTGCACTTGAAAACGATATTGCAATAGAGCACGCCTGTGAGATGTCCTGTGCCTGCACAACCTGTCATGTCTATGTGCGTGAAGGGGGTGAGTCATTAAATGAGGCTAGCGAGCTAGAAGATGACATGCTCGATAAAGCGTGGGGGCTTGACCCCGACTCACGCCTTAGTTGTCAGACGGTGGTGTCGGATAAGGATCTGGTGGTTGAGATTCCAAAATACACCATCAATATGGTCTCAGAGCAGCATTAATCTGCTCGTATAATGGAGGCGTTGTCATGGAACTAAAATGGACCGATTCCCTTGAAATTGCGCTAGCGCTGGATGAAAAATACCCGGATACTGATCCGCTGACGGTACGTTTCGTTGACCTTTCCGACTGGGTTCAGTCACTTGAAGGGTTCGATGATGACCCGGCACATTGCGGTGAACGCATTCTGGAAGCGATTCAAATGGCCTGGATTGAGGAGCGCGAGTAGCCAGCGACTCTCGGCCAGGCGGCGAGATTGCTTGAAACAGGCTAAAGCGTTAAAATGGCTGATTAATTCGGTTATGCAAACCCGCCCCGTGCGGGTTTGCTGTTATTTAGAGCATATCGCGGAGTAATCATTTCATGTCCATCGAGCGTACCTTATCCATTATTAAACCTGATGCAGTGGCCAAAAATCACATCGGTGAAATTTATACCTGCTTTGAAAAGGGTGGCCTGAAAATTATCGCGGCGAGAATGATGCAGCTTAGTCGTGAGCAGGCGGAAGGGTTTTACGCAGTGCATAAGGAGCGCCCTTTCTTTAATGACCTGGTGAGCTTTATGATCTCTGGCCCGGTGATGGTGCAGGTACTGGAGGGTGAAAATGCGATCCTTAAACACCGTGAGCTAATGGGTGCCACCAACCCTGCGGAAGCGGCTGAAGGCACCATCCGCCAACGCTTTGCGAGCAGCATTGATGAGAATGCCGTTCACGGTTCTGATGCTGCTGAAACGGCGCAGAATGAGATCGCATTCTTTTTTGAGCCAGCAGACCTGTGTGCACGTACCCGCTAATACGAGGCACTTTGCTAATTGAGAAATGATCGCTTGGAGAGACAGTCCAAAGTTAATCTGCTGAATCTTGATCAGCGGGCAATGAAGGCCTTCTTCGCCGCACGTGGCGAGAAGGCCTTTCGTGCTTCTCAGCTTCTGAAATGGCTCCATCAGCACGGTGTTGATGAGATCGAGACCATGACCAATCTCGGCAAGGCGCTACGCGCCAGCTTGCAGCAAGAGTGCGAAATTGTGATGCCTGAAGTCATTTATGAACAGGCGTCCGAAGATGGCACCGTTAAATGGTTGTTGAAGCTGGCCGACGGCAACTGCATCGAAACGGTCTACATCCCCGAAGGTGGACGTGGCACGCTCTGTGTTTCATCTCAGGTTGGCTGCACCTTGAAGTGCAGTTTCTGTTCTACCGCACGCCAGGGGTTTAACCGTAACCTGGAAGTGTATGAGATCATCTCTCAGCTTCGCGTAGCTGTCCGCACCCTGGGTGGTGGGGTGAAAGATAGTCGCGCCATTACCAATGTGGTGATGATGGGGATGGGTGAACCGCTACTCAATTTTGACAACGTTGTCAGTGCGATGAATCTGATGATGGATGACCTGGCTTATGGCCTCTCCAAGCGCCGTATCACATTGAGCACGGCAGGGGTTGTGCCCGCGCTTGATCGACTCCGTGAGGTCTCGGACGTGAGCCTGGCCGTCTCACTCCACGCCACGAACGATGAACTGCGTGACGAGATTGTACCGATCAACAGGAAATATCCAATCAAAGAGCTGTTAGCAGCGTGCCATCGTTATATCGATGATAAACCGCATCGCAAAGTGACCTTTGAATATGTGATGCTGGAAGGGGTTAACGATAGTGTTGCCGAAGCGAAGCAGCTTGTCAGACTGCTGGAGGGGATCCCCTCGAAGATCAATCTGATTCCATTTAACCCCTTTCCAGGAACCGATTATCGCCCCTCTAGTCGAGCTGTGATTGACCGTTTTCAGGAGACATTGATGAACGCAGGGCTGGTTACCATCCGTCGTAAAACGCGTGGTGAAGATATCGATGCGGCCTGTGGACAGCTGGTAGGTAAAGTGCAGGATCGCACCCGTCGCAGCGCGAGCTTTGGCGTAATCAAACAGGTAAGTCAGGAAGCATGAAAAAACGAGACCGTTTATTAATTGTTGTGCCACTGCTGTTGTCGTTAGTCGCCTGCACTTCTGATGCGGTCAGGAAGAAGACAGAAGGGGAGAGCTCCGCATCGATTAATGCACGCCTCGGGCTGGCTTATATGCAGCAAGGCAACAATGATGTTGCACTGGAAAAGCTCAAGCGCGCACTCAAGCAGGACCCTGAGATGGTGACAGCCCATCACTACATTGCAGAGCTTTACCGTCAGCTCAAGTCACCTGCCGATGCCGAAAGACACTATAAAATAGCTTTAAAATTGACCCCCAAAGATTATTCGCTGCAAAATAATTTTGGGGTCTTTCTATGTGAGCAGGGAAACTATGCCGCAGCAGAAGAACGTTTTCTGCTGGCGGTACAGCATGCGCCGGCGAATGAGCCGCGCGATGAGTTTTATGAAAATCTGGCACAGTGCATGATGAGAAAGCCCGATTATGAAAAGGCTGAAAAGTATTTTCGGATTGTGCTTGATATCTCTCCACGGATGCCAGTCTCGCTATATCAGATGGCTCGTATCAGTTTTGACAATGGTGAGTTCCTGCGCGCCCGGGCCTTCTTTCAACGTTTCTCAGAGATCGCAACGCAGAGTGCTGAAACGCTCTGGCTCGGGGTGCGGATTGAACGTAAACTGGGTAATCCAGAGGCGGCAGACGAATATGCGCGTCTGCTAAAAGTTAATTTTCCGTTAGCGGATGAGACAGTTTCATTGATGGAGTCTGAACAACAATGAAAGATTCATCAGACAGCAGTAGTGAGATTGAACAGAAAAAATTCAGTTTTGACAGAAGCCCGGCAGAACATCGGGCAGAGATAGCGGCTGATGAAACATCACCAGCCATTACAGAGCCAATAGAGAGAGCGGCTGATGTGTCTGGTGAAAGTGAAGCGGTGAATGAAGTGAGCGCTGCCGTAGCCACTCATAATGAAACGCGCGGCTGTCTACCGGGTGGTGTACTTGCGGCCGAGCGAAATCGTCGGGGTTTCACGGTGACTGAAATCGCCAGCCAGCTTTTTCTGACCGAACGTCAGATCTCAGCGCTGGAGATGGATGATTATGACTACTTCCCGGCGCCCATTTTTGTGACGGGCTACATCCGGAATTATGCCCGACTGCTCGATCTCCCACCGGATCCGCTGGTCGAGCTATTTAATGCGCAGAGCGAGCAGGCGGCACCCAAGCTTGATCGGGTCACTAAAACGACGGGCAGTGTCCCTAATGGCAGCGCAAAATCCTTTGATATGCGCATTGTGGCTGGTGCTGGTGCCGCATTGATACTGGTGTTGCTGCTACTGTGGTGGATGGGTGCAGATGAAAGCGAAGAGGCGGTTATTGACGGGGCGGCGGTGAATGGTGAAAGTTCGTTCACAGCGGCACTTCCTGAAACCGATGTGATTTCAGATGAGGTACCTGCCACCGTAACGGTTGCGCCTGCTGAAGAGGCGCGACTCAATCCCCTGCCGGTGGCTCCAGCGAATCCCATTGAGCCTGTTAAACCTACGCCCACAGTTGTGGAGACGAAAGAAGAGGTGGTGAGCGCTGAACCTGAAGCGGAATTTATTGCCGATCGAGCCGCAGCAGCATCGTTCCCAGATTCGATAGAGCTCACATTTACAGCTGAGTCATGGGTTGAAATTACGGATGCCAATGGGCGACGTGTGATGTTTGATCTCGGCAAGCCGGGG
>DRLG01000275.1 GCA_011053135.1 Chromatiales bacterium | reverse complement strand
TCACATGCCGGGGGCGCTGGTGATTGAGTCAACGTTCACCTCTGCTCCGGAGCTGGCGGCGGAGATGTTTCGCATCTTCCCTGCGCGCCTGATGAGCCGTTATCAATATAATGTGCGGGAAAACGTGACTAATATTCACTGCCCGATATTAATTGTGCATAGTCGTGATGATGAAGTGATCCCATTCCATCACGGCCTGCAGCTCTATGAAGCAGCCAACGAGCCGAAGCACTTTCTGGAGATTAGCGGGGAGCATGCGCAGGGGTGCTTCACTAGTGGCCAGGTTTATATTGATGGCCTTAAGCGCTTTTTGAATAGCGTTTATTAATCTCCGGTGGGGACAAGCGTAAATTCCAGCACATGATCGATACTGGTCAGCGCTTCTGAGAGCTTCCTGAAATTCTCTGTGTCGATTGCATCGATGGTCATCTGATACTGAAATATTTTCCCTTCACAATCGAGCTGATAACTCAGCTTTGTGCTGTTAATGTGATGTTCGCTGATCAACGCACATAGATCACCTTCACTCATGATTTCGTGGCGAGGGAAGCGAACAATCAGCTGGCCGTAATGTACCGATGGAATAGTGCCTTCAACCCAGCGAAAAAGCGACAGCACGCCGAGGGTGAGCAGTGTGGCGAGAATAGCCGCGTAGTAGAATCCCATCCCGATGACGACACCGATCGATGCAGTGATCCAGATAGAGGCGGCAGTGGTAAGGCCGCGAACGGAGAGGCGCTCTTTAAAGATAACGCCCGCACCGAGAAAGCCGATACCGGTCATAATGCCCTGCGCCATTCGGGTTGGGTCAACCCGAATGGTTTCGAGTGGCGCATGGCGCACCAGATCCCATTGAAAGACACCGAGAACCATCAGTAACGCGGATGAGATGCAGACCAGCGTGTGGGTGCGGAAACCGGCGGGACGGCCGTGGTGAGAGCGTTCAAGGCCGATCAGGCCGCCAGCGATGGCGGCAAGTAGTAGTCTTGTGGTGATGACCAGGTATTCGTTTTCCATCTATCGCTCAGTGTTGCGTAAATCCGTTGTGCTCTAATGGTGTTAACGGCCGCTTGCGCCCATTTGCTAAACCCGCTTTTCGGAACTGAACAAATCAAGAATCTCATTTTTTGAATTCATCGCATCTTTATAACCCAGGGCGATCAGTTCACGGCAAAAGGCCTTTTCAAAGAGCAGATAGCTGACCAGCGTTGAGCCGTGGTTGCCGTTGGCGCCGACACCGCGCAACAGAAAGCGTAAAGAGCGCGGCAGTAGATGTGAATAGCGTGCGGCGATCTCATCGATATCGCGGCTGGGTGAGATACAGAGCACTTCGACGGGGCGTAGCGTTACCCCGCCGCGCACCAGTTTGCGTGTCGGGATCAGGCTGATGGTTTTATTGATACGCTCGACACGTTCCAGGTCTGAATCGAGTCCATCGAGAAAGATGCTGTTCATCACATGGCCAAGGATGTCCGCCATTGGTGGGTAGCTGGTGATCTGCTTACGCTCGGGGGTGGTGGGTTTCGACTCCTGTACGCCGACGACCAGTATCCGGTCGGCTCCCAGATGTAGCGCGGAGCTGAGTGGAGCGGTCTGGCGCATCGAACCGTCACCAAAAAACTCACGGTTGATCTTGATGGCAGAAAATAGCAGTGGAATGGCTGATGAGGCCATCAGGTGCGAGAGGTTAAGTGTGGTCGGGCAGCCGATACGGCGCTCGCGAGCCCACGGTTCGATCGATTCGGCGCCTTGATAAAAGGTGACAGAGTGGCCCGAGTGGTAGCCTGAGGCGGTAATACCCAGTGCATGCAGATGGCCGTCATCAATCACCTGCTGAATCTTGCTGTAATCAAAATATTGATTTAATAGCCCAACGAGAGGTGTACGGTCGAGCAGCGAATGGGGATTGTATTTCCCCAGCCCCCCCAGCATCATCGCGGTGAGCCAGTGACTGCCGGTTTTAAAGATGCCGGTAGTGTCGGTGCGAAAGACCTGTTCCGCCTCAAAGTTTTTCCACACATGGCTCAGGCGCATCACCCCTTTGCGAAAGTGGTCGGCGTGGATCGCCAGCGCGGTTGCGTTGATTGAACCGGCAGAGGTGCCGGTGATAACAGAGAAGGGGCTGGTCGCCCCATACTCTTTGGGCAGTACTCTCGCCACCGCCTTGAGAACCCCCACCTGATAGGCGCCGCGTGCGCCGCCGCCGGGCAATACCAGTCCGACACGTGATTCAGGGCTGTTTTTTTGTAACCACTTCATCGATCAGTTGGTCTTCTATCCATCTCTTGGTTGATTTGTCCGGGGCGAATACTCTATTTTGATCAAAAAGTTATTCGAATAATCCTGATAAATGCAAGATAACACCACGACGCCAAAGGCGCAAAAGTAAGGCGATGAAAGGGTGTTGCTACTTGTTCGTCGATGGAATGCCGAGCGAACCCCACATCGCATCAACGCGCCGTTTAATCTCATCATCCATTGTGATCGGTTCACCCCATTCGCGTGTGGTCTCCCCCGGCCATTTGTTGGTGGCATCGAGCCCCATCTTGGAGCCAAGCCCCGATACCGGTGAGGCAAAATCGAGATAATCGATCGGTGTGTTTTCAATCATCGTCGTATCTCGCGCCGGATCCATGCGGGTGGTGATCGCCCAGATCACATCTTCCCACTCACGGATGTTAACGTCATCATCGGTCACAATCACAAATTTGGTATACATAAACTGACGCAGGAAGGACCAGATACCGAACATCACCCGCTTGGCGTGACCGGGATATTGCTTCTTAATGCTGATAATCGCAAGCCGGTATGAGCACCCCTCCGGTGGCAGATAGAAATCGACGATCTCCGGAAACTGCTTTTGCAGGATCGGGACAAAAACCTCGTTAAGCGCCACACCGAGCACTGCCGGCTCATCAGGCGGGCGGCCGGTGTAGGTGCTGTGGTAGATCGGATCGGTTCGATGGGTGATGCGCTCAACGGTAAAAACAGGGAAGGTATCGACCTCATTATAGTAGCCGGTGTGGTCGCCAAACGGCCCTTCCGGTGCCTCTTCACCCGCTTCGAGATAGCCCTCCAGCACATATTCGGCACTGGCGGGAACCTGCAGCTCGCTGCCGATGCAGCGTGCAACCTCTGTTTTGGAGCCGCGCAGCAGTCCGGCGAAGGCAAACTCAGAGAGGGTATCGGGTACCGGGGTGACGGCAGCAAGAATCGTGGCCGGATCGGCCCCGAGCGCCACCGCCACCGGAAAACGCTCACCGGGATGTTTTTGCTGCCAGTCGCGAAAATCGAGTGCGCCGCCGCGATGCGACAGCCAGCGCATGATCACCCTGTTTCTGCCGATCACCTGCTGACGATAGATGCCGATGTTCTGGCGCTCTTTCTCTGGCCCTTTAGTGACAACAAGCGCCCAGGTGATCAGCGGGCCAACATCGCCCGGCCAGCAGGTCTGTACCGGGATCTTTGACAGATCGACCTCATCACCTTCGATCACATGCTGCTGGCACGCGGCATTTTTAACAAACTTTGGCGCCATGTTGATCACCTGTTTGTAGATTGGCAGTTTCTCCCAGGCGTCCATCACCCCTCTGGGCGGCTCCGGCTCTTTCAGTGCCGAGAGCAGTTTGCCGACATCGCGTAGCGCCTCAACCGAGCGCTGCCCCATCCCCATCGCGACCCGCTTCGGGGTGCCGAAGAGGTTGCCCAGCACCGGTACATCGTAACCTCTGGGGTTTTCGAACAGCAGTGCGGGGCCGCCTGCGCGCAGGGTTCGGTCGCAGATCTCGGTCATCTCAAGGTTGGGGTCAACCTCTGCAGCGATGCGAATCAGTTCACCCTCTTTTTCGAGGCGTGCGATAAAATCACGTAAATCTTTATATTTCATAATGGCTGTTTTACTCAGTCTGCAAATTCGGCAACCACCGGGGCGTGGTCCGAAGGTCGCTCAAGGCCGCGCGGCGAGGTGTCAATATGACACGATACGGCATGTTTGCACAGCACATCGCTGGCCAGGATCAGATCGATACGCAGCCCGAGATTGCGTCGAAATGCAGCAGCGCGGTAGTCCCACCAGCTGAAACAGCCCTCGGGTTGATCAAAGAGTCGGAAGCAGTCCTGCAGGCCGCAGGTGGTGATCTGCTGTAGCGCCGCACGCTCCTGTTCGCTACATAAAATTTTGTCATGCCACTTTGTCGGGTCGCACACATCACGCTCATCCGGTGCGATATTGAAATCACCAACCACTAGCAGGCGCGGGTATTGTTGCAGTTGTGAGGTGATGTATTGTCGAACATGGTTAAGCCACTCGAGTTTGTAGTGGAATTTGTCACTGCCGAGGCGCTCTCCATTGGGTACATAGAGGTTGATGAGACGCAATCCATTATAGGTGGCTGCCAGTATGCGACGCTGCGGATCATCCAGCCCGGGGATGTCGGTGGTGATCTCATCTGCGTCAAAATGGCGCGAGATGATCGCCATCCCGTTATAGCTTTTCTGCCCGCTGTAGATCACTTTATAGCCCGCCACTTCCAGGGCATCTGCCGGAAAATCGCTGTCCTGCACCTTGGTTTCCTGTAGTGCGACGATCTCCGGTTGCTCATTTGCCAGCCAGTCGAGCAGCTGTGGCATGCGTACCCGTAGTGAATTGACATTCCAGGTGGCGATCTTTTTATTCATGGTGGCAGCAGCGTCACGTACGGCAATTGATGGATGGATTCACAATGGTTTCTGTGTTCGTATTTTAGAAAAGGATGACCCCGCCGATAGGAAAAGTGCATGCTAATGACACAAAACGTTTTAAAACTAAAAATATAGCAACTATTGTGTTATATAACAAAACTGTATAACGCTAGCTCAGAAGGGACGAGAACATGGAGATGCTTACCTGGTTTGCAGGATTTGCTGTTGTAGTCGGAACTGCCGCGTATCAACGTCTACCCCTGATACTATCAACACTACTACTGGCCGTTTTTCTAATCTGCTGGAGTCTCTTCTTTGTGCCGAGCGCCGCATCGCTCTATCTCGTCTGGGGCACCTTTGCTCT
>DRLG01000274.1 GCA_011053135.1 Chromatiales bacterium | reverse complement strand
TAAATATTCTGCCGAACGCATCTATAACACCAGCAGCCTCATCACCAGAAAGAGCGTGGGTGCAAGCACTTTTTGCTTTAGCGCGATTCAAACCATAACCATGCGTGCCCTGGCCAAACATGCTTTTAATCTTATCAGTAAGCTCTACACCACCAGGAAACAGAGCAGTAGACAATAATTAAGCACTGCCCATCCTGGGCCGACATTCCACCAATGGCTAGTACTCTTTCAAGGTAACAAATTGGGATTCAGCGTTCCTGTGCAGCGTCTATTGACGATGTCAATGCTCTTCTTCCCAGGGATGTAAATACGCAAACCATAACGACTTCTGATGACTTAAATTTTATCTCCCATCTTCACCACTTCTGCTGTCATAGAGGATAGAGGTTTGATACCCTGTGCTGTTGCCACAGCATTCTCCTGGTTTAATTTCAGTTTGTTCGCCAGACCGAGAAAAGTGTAATCTCTGAAGTTCAACAGAACTTATCCAGAAAAGTGACACTTTCAGGGAAGCTGGCTGATCCTCACTAAGACTTCACGAGACGGCAAAAATCACAAAACAATATATTTCAGAAAAAACAAGCAATCTAACGCCATGAGTCCCAAGGAAAAAAACAGACAACACACGCCGATGATGCAGCAATTTTTGCGCATTAAGGCGGAACACCCGGAGATGCTGGTTTTCTACCGGATGGGTGATTTCTACGAACTCTTTTTTGATGATGCGCGCAAGGCGTCACGTATCCTTGATATCACCCTCACCAGTCGTGGTAAATCTGGTGGCGAACCCATTCCGATGGCGGGTATCCCTTATCATGCGGCGGATAATTACCTCGCCAAAATTGTGGCTCATGGCGAATCGGTGGCGATTGCGGAACAGATCGGCGATCCCGCCACCAGCAAAGGTCCGGTCGAACGTAAGGTGGTGCGCATCGTCACCCCCGGCACCGTAACCGATGAGGCGCTACTCAGCGAACGCCGCGATAATCTGCTCTGTGCGATTCACCAAACGGAGGAAACCTTCGGCATCGCCACGCTTGATCTCACCACTGGACGACTAATCATTAGTGAGGTTAATAACTGGCAGGCGCTGCTTGATGAACTGGAGAGGCTCAAACCAACCGAACTGCTGGTGAATGAGGATAGCGACCATAAGCGCGCGCTGGGTGAACGTGCCGGACTGCGCGCCATGCCGCCGTGGCACTTTGAGCTCGACAGCGCCACCCGTGCGTTGACTCAGCAGATGGGGACCAGAGAGCTCAGCGGTTTTGGTTGTGATGCGGTACCGACTGCCGTCGCCGCTGCAGGCTGCCTGCTGCAGTACGCACGCGAAACGCAGCGAACCGCGCTGCCACACCTACAAACAATAAAAGTCGAACAGCGCGACGAAGCGGTGATCCTCGACGCGACCAGTCGCCGTAACCTCGAACTCGATACCAATCTCGCTGGTGGTAGCGAACACACCCTGAGCTGGGTGATGGATCGCACCGCCACCTCGATGGGCAGCCGCCTCTTTAAACGCTGGATCAACCGACCGCTGCGTGATCGCCAGACACTGCGGCAACGCCACCACTGCATCGGCGCGATGATCGACGCCCAGGTAGACACTGCGCTGCACGAACAGCTCCGGGGGGTCGGTGATGTCGAACGCTGTCTCGCACGCATCGCCCTGAAATCAGCACGCCCGCGTGACCTGGCACTGATTCGTGACGCGCTTGCCGCCTTGCCATCGCTGCACGAAACCATCACCCCGCTCGACACGCCATTAATCCCACAATTAAGAGAACGTCTCGGCCACCACCCTGAACTGCTCGATCTACTCCAGCGCGCCATTCTGGAAAACCCGCCGGTGCTGATTCGTGATGGGGGCGTCATCGCCAAAGGGTACGACAGTGAACTCGACGAGCTACGTGAACTGAGCGAAAACGCCGGACAGTATCTATTAGAACTGGAACAGCGAGAACGTGAACGCAGCGGCATTAACGGCCTCAAAGTGAGCTATAACCGCGTGCACGGTTACTACATCGAAATCTCTCGCATTCACTCCGACAACGTGCCGGAAGATTATATTCGCCGCCAGACATTGAAGACTGCCGAACGTTTTATCACCCCCGAACTGAAAGCGTTTGAAGAGAAGGCGCTGAGTGCCAAAGAGCGCTCACTGTCACGCGAAAAGATGCTTTATGAAGCGCTCCTCGACGCCCTGCTGCCACACCTTGGCCCATTACAGGCGACTGCTGAAGCGCTAGCGGAGCTCGATACGCTCTCTAATCTTGCCGAACGTGCGGTATCACTCAAACTTAGCGCACCAGAGCTAAGTGACGCGCCTGGGCTGACCATCGAAGGCGGGCGCCACTTAGTGGTGGAGCAGGTACTCGACACCCCCTTTGTACCGAATGACGTGCGCTTAGATGATGAGCGCCGTATGTTAATTATTACCGGCCCCAACATGGGCGGTAAATCGACCTATATGCGCCAGACAGCACTGATCGCAATCCTCGCCTCGATCGGCAGTTATGTGCCCGCTGAACGGGCGGTGGTCGGGCCGCTAGACAGAATATTTACCCGCATCGGCGCATCGGATGAGCTCGCCAGCGGGCGCTCAACCTTTATGGTCGAGATGACCGAGACCGCCAACATCCTCCATAACGCGACTGAAAACAGCCTGATTCTGATGGATGAGATCGGGCGCGGCACCAGCACCTTTGATGGCCTCTCGCTCGCCTGGGCCTGCGCCGACTATCTCGCGCAGAATCTACGCGCCTTCACCCTCTTTGCCACCCACTATTTCGAGCTGACGACACTGCCAGAAAATAGCCCGACCAGCGCCAATGTCCACCTCGATGCGGTCGAGCACGGCGACACTATCGTCTTCCTTCACGCCGTTAAAGAGGGGCCTGCCAATCAGAGTTACGGCCTGCAGGTTGCCGCCCTTGCGGGAATCCCACGCTCAGTGATCGAGCAGGCGCGCGAGCGATTGATCCAGCTCGAAAATGAGGTGGTTGAACAGCCGGCGCAACCGCAGATGGCCAGCAGTGCAGCAGGCGAACCCCCTGCTTCACCACAGTTTTCACTGTTCCAGCCAGCCACCGATCATCCAGTGCTGAATGCGATTGAGGCCCTGAACCCAGACGATCTGAGTCCACGCCAGGCCCACGAGATGCTCTACCAGCTAAAATCGCTGCTAAAAAATATGAATCGAGGCTGAAAAAAAGGCGCCGATTCCTATATAATGCGCAGCTGATTCAGCATGCTGGACTGCGTTGAACGCGCTAGAGACTAAATTTTAAGGTACGGAGAATTCCATGACATTTGTTGTGACCGATAACTGCATCAAGTGCAAATACACCGACTGCGTCGAGGTTTGCCCAGTAGACTGCTTTCATGAGGGCCCCAATTTTCTGGTGATCGATCCGGATGAGTGCATCGATTGCACCCTGTGTGAGCCGGAATGTCCCGCCGAAGCGATCTACGCTGAGGATGACCTGCCTGAAGATCAGCTACATTTCACCGCACTTAATGCGGAACTAAGCCCGCTCTGGCCGGTGATCACCGAGATCATTGATGCACCAGAAGATGCCGACGAATGGAACGGGGTTAAAGACAAACTCAAGTATCTTGAGCGATAAGCGAGCCGATACCTTTTCGCCCCGGAGTAGTGCCGGGGCGCAGACCAGTGGCTCCCTTCCCAGCAACAGCCCCGTTGCACTCTACCCTTATGCAGACAACCTGTTTGCGCAGCTTGCGTCACAACTACTCACGCAGCACCTCACCGACACCACATCGCCCACTGCACCACGCCAGCGCGGCGACCTCACGCACTGCATCGTCCTGCTGCCGACACTGAATGCGATCGCACCGCTGCGACAGCAGTTATTAAAACAGGCCAGCGCGCTCGGCATCCCGGCGCTGCTCGGGCCAACAGTCAACACCCTGCGCGGCTGGGTTGAGGCAACCACCCCGGCCAGTCGTCAACGCCTCGATACTCAGGGGTGCGAGCTGATGTTGATCGAGGCGCTCGAAAGATTCCCCAACCTCTTTGGCAGTAGCAGCCCGTGGTCACTCAGCGAGTCGCTGATTAAGCTCTTCGATGAACTCACCACCCACCACATCACCCTGCCGGATGAGGTTGACACCTTTATCAGACAGCTCGAACAGGCCTATGGCCACGGTAACGATCAATCAGCGCACGATATCAGCGCACTCTCGCGAGAAGCGTATCTGGTGCATACCCTGTGGCAGGCGTGGCACCAGCAGCAGCGTGAGGAGGCCGTGATCGACCCGCAGAGTGACTACATTGAACGGCTCGCCACCAGCCTGTCGCACATCACTAAAACGCAACAGCTCTATGTGGCTGGATACTATCAGTTGATCCCGGCTGAAAAAAAATGGATTAACCGGCTTCTCGAACGCGGCCAGTTGAAGCTGCTGTTACAGGGCGATAACAGTAGCGCCGTTAACGTGGATGACTACCACCCCGATGCGGCTATCCATTCGCTCCTGCATGAGCTGCCAGCGGCGCAGCGCCCCCCAGAACCGCGCACTGGTGATTACAGCGCGATGCTCGACCAGGTTTATCCTGCACTGGCAAATAACAGCCAGGGGCACGCCAGTACGCCACCACTCGCCACCCGGGCTGCCGCCTTTGCACAGCGCTGCCCAATTAGCCCCTGCTATGATTCGATCCACTACTTTCAGGCGGGCAGTGCGGAGCAGGAGGCGATCGCCGTCACCTTGCAGCTGTGTGAATGGCTTCACAGCGGTAAAAAAAATATCGCGGTGGTGACCGAAGATCGTCGCCTCGCTCGCCGTCTGCGCGCGCTACTGGAGCGTGAGGCGATCACACTGAAAGACCACTCCGGCTGGGCGCTCTCAACCACTCGCGCTGCGGCTACCATGGAGCGCTGGCTGGAGGCCGTCGAAGAGGAGTTCGATCAACAACCTCTGCTCGATACGCTTAAATCTCCATTTGTCTTTTCAGAACAGCCGCGCGACACCTTCAATAAAACGATCTACCGCTTTGAGCAGGATATCGTACTGCACGAAAATATCGCACGCGGCCTGTCGCGTTATCGCAACGCCATCGAACTGCGTCAACGTCGCCTGCCGTGGAGCAATGTCGATACCGCCAGCGTACATGCACTGCTCAACAGCCTTGAAGCTGCTGCGGCACCACTGCTGGATTTTATCGATAACAGCTCACACTCCCCTGTTGAGATGCTCGACGGGCTGGAGCAGAGTCTGAAAAGCATCGGTATCTGGCGCGCCTATGGTGATGACCTTGCCGGTAAAGCGATCATCAGCGAGATCGCAGCGATGCGCCATGCGATCAAGGGCCGCAGCCTCAGACTCAACTGGCGGGAGTTTCGTACCTGGCTGGGACGCACGCTGGAACGCGCCAACTTTGCCGCGCAGGAGCGCGGAGAGATTCAGCTGCTCACGCTGGAGCAGAGTAATCTACAGCAGTATGATGCGATTGTGATTGCTGGTGTCACCCAGGAACACTTCCCCGGCCAGAAAGAGCATTCACCATTCTTTAATGACAGCGTACGTCATGCACTCGGCATTCCACCTGCGCGAAGGGCACTTGCCAGACGCTTTTACCACTTCAGGCGACTACTCGAAGCGGCGCCTCTGTTTCTGCTCACTTCGCACAGCGATGAAGCAGCAGAGATGTCAACGCCGTCACCGTGGCTTGAACTACTCCAGAGCTTTCATCAACTCGCCTATGGTAAAACGCTGCATGATGGTGGGCTCGCTCAGCGGCTTATCACCTGTCAACAGCAGCAGCCGCGTAAACCGATTGCTGGCCTGATGCCGGCGCCGGCGCCAGCAGCAATTGTACCGCGCATATTGATACCGAAAGAGATCTCTGCCAGCAGTTATCAGAAACTGATCGATTGCCCATATCAGTTTTACGCCAGCTACTGCCTTAACCTGCGCCCCCCCGATGAGATACGTGAAGCGCTTGAGAAGTCGGACTACGGCGAACATGTGCACCGTATCCTGCAGTATTTTCATGACCCTCATGGCAGGGAGGCCTTCCCGCAGCCAGTAACAGGTGACAACCGCAATGCGGCCATCGAACACCTCAATAAAATTTCACGACATGTTTTCCAGCAGGATCTCGAAGATAATTATCTACACCGCGGCTGGTTGCAGCAGTGGCTGGCGATTGCGCCTCACTATATCGACTGGCAGATTAAACGCGCCCAGCGATGGCGGGTCAGCGCCGTTGAACAGTCGGTAAAGCTGGAGAGATTTGATCCACTGTTTAATATCAAAGGGCGACTCGACAGAGTGGATAGCGGCGCTGATGGTAACAGTGTGGTCGATTATAAAACCGGCAAGACGGCAAAATCGAAAGAGATCGAAGCGGGAGAAGCGGTGCAGCTACCTTTCTACGCCCTGCTAACAGAACCCACACCACAGCGAGTTGAATATCTTGCGCTCAGTAAAGAGAGAGTAAAAACAGAGGGCGTTCTGGAGGGTGATGAACTGGCATCACTGGCGCAGCAGAATCGCACGCGCCTTAAACAGTTGATGAGTGCGATCAACGACGGCAGACCGTTACCGGCATGGGGAGATGAAGCGACCTGCGGCTATTGCGACATGCAGGGGCTTTGTCGCAAGCAGGCCTGGAGATGCGACTACACAAGCGGCTAACACTCAGCGATAGAAAGCGTCGTAGAACGAGAGGCGGTATACTGCTGTTCATATCGACTTTCCGAAGGGGCGTTTAAAGATGACACATCATGAAAAGATCAGCTACGTTGAGTTCCCATCAAAAAACATCGCTACAACCAGAACATTTTTTAGCGCCGCATTTGGTTGGGAGTTTGTTGACTACGGCAACGAATACACCACCTTTAACAACGAAGGGCTTAATGGTGGTTTTTACAAAACAGATTCAATCGCCACTGTCGAAAACGGCAGCGCTCTCATCGTGTTTTACAGTCGAGACCTGGAACAGACACAGCAGAAAATCGAACAGGCGGGCGGCACCATCAAAAGAGCGATATTCCCCTTCCCCGGCGGACGGCGTTTCCACTTCTGCGACCCTAACGGCAATGAATACGCGGTGTGGTCCGATAAATATTTATAGCGAGAGGTGAACTGGCACTATCGATCCTGCTCCTGCGGAGTCGTCGTAATGATATTACCCTGCTCATCATGGCTCATCAGCAGGCGTCGCGATTGACGCCAGTAGGCGACCTGCTCGGTGGTCACACCAAAGTCATCAGCCAGTGATGCATCATCGACCGCTACTCGCGCACTGCGGCGCTCTTTTCCCCGGAACCGCCACAGGTTAACCGCCGCCCAGATCCCCAGTGTGGCACTAATCAGAAAGATCACCAGAAAGTATAACCCCAGCAGATCGAGCAACGTCTGCAACCCTTCCTGCACTACCATCTCATCATAAAAAATATCCACACCAAACAGCCAGCCAGCCAAACTTAGTAGTGGTATCCAGAGATAAAACCAGATCACCCAGAACAGAAAGGTTAGAAAACTATAACCGAATCGCTGACGTAAGGTCTGCATATCTGGGCGCTGTATTATATGAGGATTCATTAGCGTACACCTCTATCGGGGCTAACCCATGTGGCACGAGAGCCTTTCTTTTTAAATAACGCTTTTGGCACGGCAACCACCGTGGTCGCAACACTTAACAGCCAGAACACAAGCGGGTACCACACCATCCAGTAGTAGATTTTGCCAATCCC
>DRLG01000273.1 GCA_011053135.1 Chromatiales bacterium | reverse complement strand
TTATCGCTCATTGACGGTCTATCAATTGGTTTGAGGGGTTCTCTCAGCTTATGTGCCCGCAATGGTCATCGCATCAATTAACAGTGAACCACATTTGATGTTGCCGCGATAGTCAATATCGTTTCCGACCGCCTGTAACTGCATAAACATGTCGCTGAGATTACCGGCGATGGTGATCTCATCAACCGGGTAGGCGATCACACCATTTTCAACCCAGAAGCCAGCAGCGCCACGTGAGTAGTCGCCCGTAACGGTATTGACCCCCATGCCGAGCAGCTCTGTCACCAGCAGGCCACTGCCCATTTCACGCAGCAGCCCCTGCTGGTCCAGCTCACCCGCCTCGATCAGCACATTATGTACGCCACCCGAGTTAGCGGTGCTTTCCATCTTTAACTTGCGCGCCGCATAGCTGTCGAGAACATAGCCCTGTAACACCCCATCGCGCACCAGGTCGCGCGCATAGGTGGCGACACCCTCGCTATCGTACGGAGCACTGCCCAGCACCTTTTTCATATGTGGCTTTTCATGTATGTGAACAAAATCAGGGAAGATCTGCTCACCCAGCTTGTCAAGCAGGAAAGAGGATTTGCGATAAAGATTGCCACCGCGGATCGCTGAGATCATATGCGAAATCAGGCTACCCGCCACATCGGCGGCAAACAGCACCGGCACCTTGCCAGTTTCAAGACGGCGACCACCAAGCCGCTGCAAGGTGCGCGCAGCGCTCTTGTTACCGATCTCAAGCGCGGATTCAAGATCATTGCGATCACGCGCAACGGAATACCAGTAATCACGCTGCATGCCATTTTTATCTTCCGCGATCACACTACAGCTCATGCTGTGGCGCGTCGTCGAATAGCCGCCGATAAAGCCGTGGCTATTGGCGTAGACACGCGTCCCTTCATGACTGGAGAGGCTGGCGCCTTCAGAATTAGAGATCTGTTCATCATAACTGCGTGCGGCATCTTCGCACGCTGTCGCCAGCTCAATGGCCATCTCGGGGGTGACATCCCACGGGTAGTTGAGATCGAGATCGGGTATCTCGGTCGCCATGCGATCCGCATCGGCCAGCCCTGTGTAAGGGTCATCCGCGGTAAAGGTCGCAATACTGCACGCCGCACGTACCGCATCGTCTAACGCCGCACGCGAAAAATCGGCGGTGCTGGCGCTCCCTTTGCGCTGCCCAAAGTAGACCGTCACACCGATCCCTTTGTCTTTATTAAATTCAATGGTCTCGACCTCGCCCAGCCGGACATTGACCGACAGCCCCGACTCTTCGCTCAGCGCCACCTCTGCTGCAGTCGCCCCTCGTTCCTTCGCCAGCTGCAACACTTGCTCTGCAACCGATTCCAGCCCCGCCTGCACCTTTACAATATCTCGACGGCTCATACGTTGGTGCCTCCAACGGTGAGGCCATCGATCAGCAGTGTTGGCTGACCAACCCCTACCGGCACACTCTGCCCCTCTTTTCCGCAGGTACCAACACCGGTATCCAGCGCGAGATCATCACCCACCATCGTCACCCGCTGCAGTACATCGGGGCCGCTACCGATCAACGTCGCCCCTTTCACCGGATAGGTCACTTTACCGTTCTCAATCATGTAGGCCTCACTGGCAGAGAAGACAAATTTACCGGAGGTGATGTCTACCTGCCCACCCCCAAAGTTAACCGCATAAAGACCATTCTTAACGGATGCGATAATCTCTTCTGGCGCATGCTGCCCCGCTAGCATATAGGTGTTGGTCATGCGCGGCATCGGCAGGTGCGCGTAAGATTCACGCCGCCCGTTGCCGGTTGAGGCGACACCCATCAGGCGCGCGTTGAGTTTGTCCTGCATATAGCCTTTGAGCACACCCTTTTCGATCAATACAGTATTCTCTGTGGGCACCCCTTCATCATCTATATTTAATGAACCACGACGCTGCGCCAGTGTGCCGTCATCGACCACGGTACAGAGATCGGAAGCGACGCGCTCACCCACGCGGCCCGAAAATGCGGAGGTACCTTTGCGATTAAAATCGCCTTCAAGACCGTGCCCAATCGCCTCATGCAGCAACACTCCTGGCCAGCCGGAACCGAGCACCACCTGCATCGTACCGGCTGGCGCATCTTGCGCTTCAAGGTTGACCAGCGCCTGACGCACCGCCTCTCTGGCGTAGCCGAGGCCGCGCTCTTCATCGATAAAATAGTGGTAATCACGACGACAGCCCCCTCCTGAACTCCCCTGCTCGCGGCGACCATCCTGTTCAACAATCACAGTGACATTAAGGCGTACCAGTGGGCGCACATCGGCTGCGTGGGTGCCGTCGCTGGCAAGCAGCAGAATGGTGTCGTCACCACCGGCGAGTGAGGCGATCACCTGTTTCACCCGCGGGTCAAGCTCACGCGCCTCACGGTCAATCATCTCCAGTAGTTCAATCTTCGCCCGGTCGCCAAGGCTGCTCAGCGGATCGGTTGGCAGATAGAGGTTATGGCCTGCTGTACGCGTCCACGCTTTTATCTGTTTCTCCTGCCCCTGGCGTGCAATGGCACGTGCGGCAGCTGCCGCCTCCTGCAGCGCCGGCAGAGCAATTTCATCAGAATAGGCAAAGCCGCTCTTTTCACCACTGACGGCACGCGCACCAACTCCCCGCTCCACACTGTGGACACCATCGGTAACGATACCATCTTCCAGTGTCCACGACTCAAAACGGCTCGCCTGAAAATAGAGATCGGCATAGTCCACATCGTGCTGCATAATGGTAGCGAGCACCCGCTCCAGCTCATTGATCCCCAGACCACTCGGTGCAAGCAGCTGCTGCTGCACGCTTTCAATCGATAAACCTGTTGTTTCCGTCATTAAGTTACGCAATCCTTCTGGTGATCATGTCGCCTCGCAAAAGATCTTGCGGTGCGATATTGAGGGGAAGTTCTGGCGCGTCTGCGCCAGCCGCTGCGGGTCTATCTCGGCCGAGATCACCCCAGAGCCATTTGGCAGTCGGTCCAGTACGCTACCCCATGGATCCACAATCATACTGTCCCCATAGGTCTCACGGCCATTGACATGGTAGCCACCCTGAGCCGCTGCAATCACATAACTGAGGTTTTCAATCGCACGCGCTCGCACCAGCGTCTCCCAGTGGGCGCGACCGGTAATCGCGGTAAAGGCGGAAGGCACTGCAATCATTTCAACCCCCTGGTCCAGGAGCGCTCTGAAAAGTTCGGGAAAGCGCAGGTCATAACAGATCGCCATACCCAGTCGCCCAAACGGTGTATCGACCACAACGCAGCGATCACCCGCTTCTATCGTCTCCGATTCGATATAGCTCTCTTTATTTTCTTCCAGCAACACATCAAAGAGATGAATCTTGTCATAGCGCGCCACCTGCTTTCCTTCCGCATCAAAAAGCAGGCATGCGGCACGTACCTTATTGTCATCTGCGGAGACCAGCGGGATGGTACCCCCCACAATCCACACCCCGTTGTCCTTCGCCTGTTGCGCAAGAAAGGTCTGGATCGGGCCGTCGCCCTCCTCTTCGCGCAGCCCCACCTTGTCCTCTTCGGTTAGCCCCATGATGGCGAAGTTTTCAGGCAGTACAATCAGCTCTGCACCGCTATCAATCGCTATTGCGATCAAGCGTTTCACCTCGATCAGGTTTGCCCCTACATTAGGCCCTGACGCCATCTGTATCGCAGCAACGCGGCTCATCACAATCTCCCCTTTAAGGGGCAGCTGACCGCTCGTAGCTGCATCGCATCAAGACCTCGAATCAACTCTTTTTCACCACTCAAGTAGCTATCTGCTTTTCTGTTATTAACCGACACAACACTCTTCCTTTTTCGCTTCTGAGGACACCTGTTCATTTTTCCTGTATCTCACTGCCACTATCCGGCACCGACATCTTCTCACGAGTGACGATCGGGTCGTCCCACGACCCTTTGACGCTATATCGCACCTGCGTCACCTCATTCAGATTAAGCAGTTTCTGTGCCAGTAGTATTGCCGCGCCAATTCCCAAACTGCCAACGACAGCACCCACCACCGGCAGCGATGATGCCACGTGAGGCTCCACAATTACATCTTGATCATAATCTTTTGTAGCCAGCCCGACCCGGCCGCTCATTGAAATTGTTGCAGATGGCCCTACCACGCTAAAGTTCGACGTCGTTGCATCTCCATTATTAATCTCAAAGTCGCCCTCCATGCGATCAAAGCTAAACCCTTTTTTAAACATATCACTAAAATCAAGCGTCAAACGACGTGGTATCGACTGTAAGCTGATCAGACCAAAAATCCGACCAGCCCCCGGTTCCACCTCTAATAACCGCCCCTTTTTCACTTTGAGATGCATATTACCACTGAGCCGTTCCAGCGCGAAGGCTCCTGGTGCACCCGGCCAGCGCGCTATGATGCCGATTTCGCTCTGACCACCACGAATGCTATCGGCAATATCAAACGTTGATAACATCTCACCCAGGTCGTCACTGTTAATGGTGATGTTAAAAATGGAGTGCTGCGCGCTATTCGTCGTCGTCCAGTCACCGCTCATTGTTAACACCATCAGTGGTGATAGCAGCGTTAGCTGTTTGATGTGCACTCCTGCCGGTCGCCTTGTGGTCTGCAGCTTCAGACTCCCCAGCGGTAGATCGGCATAACTAAAATAGCGGCTATTGATCTTCATTGCCGGCAGGCTTTTGGGGTTCACATCATCACTGCTGGTGGAGGGTTGATCGGTAACCTGCGGCGGCGGCAGAATCAGATAATCTAGCGCCATGACCAGTGGCTCCTGCTCAAAATCGACCGGAATCTGCAATACCCCCCCCATCAGGTGGCTACTGATATCTCCTCGCCAGAGACTCGCCCCCCCTTTCGACTCAAGCGCCAACGCCAGCGTGGTGTAGTGGAAGTTGCGCTCGAATGCCAGCAGCTGTTCAATCTCAAGGTTTAGCTCCCCAACCCCGACCGCTGTATGACGGCCACCTGTATCGCGCTTCGCTGCTGCGATCACAGGTAACCACTCGGCCAGTGAAAGCCGTTTCAACTTGCCATCGATACGGATCAACCTCTGCGTCGGCATGCTGGGCTGCGCCCCGCCAAAGGTGAGGGTGCCGCGCTGTAGCGTCATCTTCCCGTCGAGATCAAAAATCCCGCGTAGCTGCGAACCGTATTGCACGGTCATCGGCACATCGAGGCGGCGCGGAAATACAGTTTCCAGTACCAGTTTTTTGACCTGCTGCGCACTTTTCCCCAGCGGTTCAGGGAAATTAACAGCCATCCCCTTCAGGTCCGAAGTGACACGCAGCGAGAGCCCCTTTTTCTCTGCACCACGCGCTGGGATCGTTAAGAGCGCCTGCCATGCTGCACGCCCATCAAGACGCTGAAACGGCGGACTCGGCAGCAGCCGCTGCACATCCGCCGCCGCCGCACTGCCCACCGCACCAATCACCGTACTCCCCTCGCCCGTTGCCACTGGCAGCGTCGCGGCGCGCAGTACGCTATCCATCCCCAGCAAGCGCGCCTGCGCCTGCCTGACCTCGATCCCTGTCTCGGAAAAATGCAGCTCTCCGTTCACATCAAGAATATCAACAGCACGATCCGCAAGATAAAAATCGGCCCCCTCAAAGCGCACCAGCCCATTCACCTTTACGGGCAATT
>DRLG01000272.1 GCA_011053135.1 Chromatiales bacterium | reverse complement strand
GGAACGAGCGCAACACCTGCCTCATTGATCAGGTACTCACCAAAATCGACATCGTTGTCGATGCCATCCAGTTTTGAATAGGCCGCTTCCATTTTAGGAAATGCGTAGAAAGCACCGTCAGAGGCGAGGCATTCAATGCCGTCGATCTGGTTGAGGGCATCGACCACGAAATCGTGCCGTTTTTTAAACTGGAGATTCATCTGTGTGATGAATGATTGATCCCCTTCAAGTGCGGCCTGCGCGGCAACCTGTGAGATCGAGGTGGGATTGGAGGTGCTCTGCGACTGAATCTTTTTCATCGCATTGATCAGTGCGAGCGGCCCGCCTGCATAGCCGATCCGCCAGCCAGTCATTGAGTAGGCCTTGGAGACACCATTCAGGACGATCGTGCGCTCATAGAGATCGGGGTTGGCGGTGAGGATGTTCTGAAAAGGCTCATCCGACCAGCCGATATGTTCGTAGATATCATCACTCGCCACGACCACCCGAGGGTGTTTGCGCAGTACCTCACCAAGCGCTGCCAGCTCAGCACGGCTGTAGGCTGCGCCGGTTGGATTGGAGGGGCTGTTGATCACCATCAACCGGGTTCTGGGGGTGATCGCTGCCTCCAGTTGTGCTGGCGTAATTTTAAAGCCTTGCGTCAGGTCGCTCCCGACAATGACCGGCGTGCCATCGGCCAGCAGCACCATGTCTGGATAGGAGACCCAGTAAGGGGCGGGGATGATCACCTCATCGCCAGGGTTTAGCAGCGCTTGCGCCAGATTGTAAAAGCTCTGTTTGCCGCCCACGGAAACGAGGATTTGATCCGGGGTATATTCGAGCTGGTTGTCGCGTAAAAATTTGGCAGCGATGGCCTTTCTCAGTTCCAGAGTGCCATTCACAGCGGTGTATTTGGTAAAGCCGGCATTAATCGCCCCAATCGCGGCGGCCTTAATATGGTCGGGGGTGTCAAAGTCGGGTTCTCCGGCTCCGAAACCGATAATATTTTTGCCTTCAGCTTTTAGCTGAGCGGCGCGTGCGGTGATCGCTAATGTCGGGGAGGGTTTGACTCGCTGTACTCGGGCTGATAGTTCCACTTTAATATAATCCTTTCGCGCAAAATTGTTAAACCTCTATCGGCAGTCTGTAATATACTTGAGAAAGTCAGTTTGCAGAATCCCTAATGAGTGAAAGAAGCCAAAGATTTTCAATATCATCCCGTTTTAAGCCTGCCGGAGATCAACCCAACGCCATTCGACAGCTGGTCGATGGGCTGGCCGATGGGCTTGCATCGCAGACGTTGCTGGGAGTGACCGGCTCGGGCAAGACCTTTACGATCGCCAATGTGATTCAGCAGGTGCAGCGCCCAACGATTATCATGGCACCCAACAAAACACTGGCCGCACAGCTCTATGGCGAGATGAAAGAGTTTTTCCCCAATAATGCGGTCGAATATTTTGTCTCCTACTATGACTACTATCAGCCAGAGGCCTATGTGCCATCGTCTGATATGTTTATCGAGAAGGACGCCTCGATCAATGAGCATATCGAACAGATGCGCCTGTCGGCGACTAAATCCCTGCTGGAGCGACCCGATGCAGTGATCGTCGCCTCGGTCTCATCGATCTATGGTCTGGGTGATCCACGCGCCTATCTCAGTATGGTGCTGCACCTCTCAAAGGGGGAGGTGATTGACCAGCGCGATATTTTACGTCGTCTCGCAGAGCTGCAATATACTCGCAACGATGTTGAGCTGCACCGCGCCACTTACCGTGTGCGCGGTGATGTGATCGATATCTTTCCCGCTGAGTCAGATTTTGAAGCGGTACGGATTGAGCTCTTCGATGACGAAGTCGAATCGCTCAGTTATTTCGACCCGCTTACCGGCGAGGTGCTGCGCCGTGTGCCGCGTCTGACAATCTACCCCAAGAGCCACTATGTGACCCCGGAGCAGACGCTGGTGGATGCGATGGAGAAGATTCGTGACGAGCTGCGGGAGCGTCTGGCGCAGTTGCATAAGGCCAACAAGCTGGTAGAGGCGCAGCGTCTTGAGCAGCGCACCATCTTTGATCTGGAGATGATCAAGGAGCTGGGGTACTGCTCCGGGATTGAAAATTACTCGCGCTACCTCTCCGGGCGAGAGCCGGGCGATGCGCCGCCGACACTGTTTGACTATCTGCCCGATAATGCGCTGCTGGTGATCGATGAGAGTCATGTGACGATTCCTCAAATTGGTGGCATGTACAAAGGGGATCGGTCACGAAAGATGACACTGGTGGAGTACGGTTTTCGTCTGCCGTCGGCACTCGACAACCGTCCAATGTGCTTTGAGGAGTTTGAACGAATCGCCCCGCAGGCGATCTATGTCTCGGCGACACCGGGACCGTATGAAAAAGAGCACAGCGGGGCGGTGGTAGAGCAGGTGGTGCGACCGACCGGTCTGGTTGATCCCGAGGTCGAGGTGCGGCCAGCGACCACCCAGGTGGATGATCTGCTCTCCGAAATCCGTAAGCGGGTTGATAAGGAGGAGCGGGTGTTGGTGACTACCCTGACCAAGCGGATGTCTGAAAATCTGACCGAATACCTGGAAGAGCACGGCATCTGTGTGCGCTACCTCCACTCCGATATCGACACGGTGGAGCGAATGGAGATCCTGCGCGACCTGCGACTGGGCGAATTTGATGTGCTAGTTGGCATT
>DRLG01000271.1 GCA_011053135.1 Chromatiales bacterium | reverse complement strand
TTTTAAAGGGCGACCGGTAACGATTCGTACACTCGACATGGGTGCAGACAAACAGATTAGCCTCGGTCAGCTCGACGGCTACTTTGGTGTGAACCCCGCGCTGGGGCTGCGGGCGATCCGGCTCTCCCTTAAGCAACCACAGCTACTTATGCCGCAGATACGCGCCATACTTCGTGCATCAGCGCTGGGCAATGTGCGCATGATGGTACCGATGGTCTCGAATATGCAGGAGGTGAAGCAGCTTCAGGGCGTGGTTGATATGTGTAAGGCGGTGCTGCGAGAAAAGGGGATGCCATTTGATGATACGATGAAAATTGGCGCGATGATCGAAGTGCCCGCGGCAGCGCTCATTGCAGACGCCTTTGCGCAGGAGCTGGACTTTCTTTCGATCGGAACCAATGACCTGATTCAATACACCCTGGCGACAGATCGTATGGATGCAGAGGTGGGTCATCTTTATGATCCGCTGCATCCCGCTATCTTAAAGTTGATCCAGATGACCATCACGGCGGGCAAAAAAGAGAGCACCCCGGTCTCGATGTGTGGTGAGATGGCGGGTGATCCACGCTACACCGCATTACTGCTGGGGATGGGGCTGCGAGAGTTTAGTATGTCTGCCTCCATGTTGCTGGAGGTGAAAGGCATCATCAATAATAGCGACCTGTCACTGCTATCGAAGCAGGTCGAAGCACTCCTCAAACTGCGTGACCATGGTGAAATGGTAGCGGCGATAAATGCGCTTGGTTAATTGTGTGCGCAGCTCTTATTAACGCTACCTCTACTCTTAATACCTCGAGCCAGAGGGTTATTTTCTTCACTAAGAATAATTTTCCATTCTGCCTCGCTTTTCCTTAAACTCATTGTCTGCTGTCCTGTGAGATGGCTGAAGTAAACGAATAGGGAAGAGTTATGCCTGATAGCGCCGAACGCGAAAAACGCCAGCAACGGCTTGATCAATTTAGCCAGGCGCTTGAGCACGACACACTGGCCAATGTTCGCGGCATGCTTAATCATCTGCATCCTGCCGAAATTGCCCACCTGCTCGAATCGCTGCCTCATCACGAACGTTCACTGTTATGGGATCTGCTCGATGCAGAGGTCAACGGTGATGTGCTGCTGCATGTCAATGACGATCTGCGTGCCTCGCTGATTGGCGAGATGGATGCCGACGAGCTGGTCGCGGCCGCCGAAGGGATGGAGACCGATGATCTTGCCGACATCCTGCTAGACCTGCCGTCGGCAGTGATTGATGAAGTGCTTCAGGCGATGGATGAGCAGAATCGCCACCGACTTGAATCGGTCATGTCCTATCCCGAAGATACCGCTGGCGGCCTGATGAACGTCGATGCCATTACGGTGCGCCCGGATGTCACGCTCGATGTGGTCCTCCGTTACCTGCGCCTGCGCGGTGAGATACCGGAGACGACCGACGCACTCTTTGTGGTTGATCGAGATGACCGCTACCTGGGGCAACTGCCATTAACCGTGCTGCTGACTCAGTTGCCGGTAAAGATGGTGCGTGATGTGATGCTGACTGAAGGCGAGAGCATTACTGCCACGACCTCAGCCACTGAGGTGGCGGGGCTGTTTGAACATCGAGACCTGGTATCGGCACCGGTGCTCGATGAAAACCATCGGCTGCTGGGGCGTATTACGATTGATGACGTGGTCGATGTGATTCGTGATGAAGCCGACCACTCCATGATGAGCATGGCCGGGCTGGATGAAGAGAGCGACATGTTTGCCCCCGCCACCGTCAGTGCGCGCCAGCGTGGTGTCTGGCTGGGGCTTAACCTGGCGACAGCGCTGCTCGCCTCCTGGGTGATTGGTCTGTTTGACGCCACCATTGAACAGGTGGTTGCGCTGGCCGTACTGATGCCGATCGTCGCCAGCATGGGGGGCATTGCCGGCAGTCAGACCTTGACGCTGGTGATACGCGGGATTGCGCTAGGGCAGATCGGGCGTGCCAATGCGCGCAAGCTGCTGATGAAAGAGATCACGATAGGGATCTTGAATGGCGCATTGTGGGCAGTGGTGGTGGCCGCCGTCGCAATTTTATGGTTTGGAAATTATCAGATCGGCTGGATCATTGGTGCTGCGATCATCGTCAATCTGCTGGTCGCAGCCGTTGCGGGCGCCTGCATTCCACTGTTCCTGAAAAAGATGGGCGCCGATCCGGCACTCGGTGGGGGGGTGATATTGACCACGGTCACCGATGTGGTTGGGTTTTTTGTCTTTCTCGGATTGGCGTCGCTGGTGCTGTTGTAAATAGCGCGCAGCCCGCCTTGCCGACTGTGTTTTGTGATGGCGCTATTGTTCGCCCATCATGCCATACAGCATCTGAATCTCCTGCGGCCAGATTGCCGGTTCAATCGTCTCCAGAACTAACGGAATATCCTTGATGCGCTCGTCGTTGATGATGAACTTAAATGGGTCGAGCCCCAGCTCACCCTTGCCGAGGCTATGGTGGCGATCGACCCGCGAGCCGAGCTTGGGCTTGGAGTCATTGATGTGCATCCCTTTGAGATATTGGAAGCCGACAATATCTTCGAACGCCTTCATCGTCTCATCATAGGCTTCACGGGTACGCAGGTCATAACCGGCGGTGAAGGTGTGACAGGTGTCGAGGCAGACCGCAATACGGCTCTTATCTTCCACTTTGTCGATGATATGGGCGAGGTGCTCAAAGCGGTAACCGAGGTTTGAGCCCTGCCCCGATGTGTTTTCGATCACTGCAATCACATCGCTGGTTTTATCGAGCGCAAAATTTATCGACTCACTGATCAGGTCGAGACAGTGCGCCTCATCGATCTTGCGTAGGTGGCTGCCGGGGTGAAAGTTGAGATAGACGAGGCCGAGCTGCTGGCAACGTTGCAGCTCGTCGATAAAAGCGTTGAGCGACTTTTCACGCGCCTCGACCTCCGGGTGACCGAGGTTAATCAGGTAGCTGTCGTGCGGCAGGACATCTTGCGGACGGAAGCCCCCTTTTTCCATATTGGCGAGAAAACCGTCGATCTGTTCAGTGGTGAGCGCTTTTGATTTCCACTGGCGCTGATTTTTGGTGAACAGCGCAAAGGCCTTTGCGCCGATCTCAATGGCATTAAGAGGCGCATTTTGCACCCCGCCTGCGGCGCTGACATGTGCGCCGATACGTCTCATTTCTGGTTTCATCTTACGGGTTCTTGCTAAAAAATGGCTGTTGCGGATCTGTTTCTCGTTATTTGGACTGGCTGCGCCTGTAAACGGTGGCATGACATTTCGGGCAGGGTGGAATGTGGCCAGTGCGGTGAAAATGGATATGCTCATCGCAGGCAACGCAGACCAGTGTACCGGGGCCGGTGATCTCGCCGGTGTGGTACTCATCGGCGTGGGCGGCCCGCTCTTCGAGAGCCAGTAGCTCCACTTTGGTCTGGTCCGCAACCGAAAGGAACGCCTCCAGAATCCGCTCTTCAATCAGCTCGATATCGAATTTCAGCCAGTCAATCAGCTCCTGAGTCTCTTCGCTGGCGAGGTAATCGGCGGCGGCATCCAGGTCACGCTTGAGATAATCACCAATCTTGATCGCCTCTTCGGCTGTAAGTTCACCCAGCTCAACCGCCTTTTTTTCTGCCCTGGCCACCAGCTCCGAGACCTTTGGGCCCGCCTCACCTCCAGCCTCATCAATGGCCTGTTTTACCCGTTCCATCATGGTGTTGTAGGCGTGGACCAGCTTTTCGTTAGTGGTGCGTTCGTTTTCGCTCATTGGTTCGCTTCCTATACTGCTGTGAGAGGGCGCCATGGAGAGCACCCCATGGAGACCGCAGATCTCGATTATCTGTCATGTTCGCTATTCTGGTATCCTACCACTTTTTCCTCGCAAGGCATCACAGTAGATATGGACAAGCAGTATAAGCCTGCAATCATCGAGCAGCAGGCGCAAAATGACTGGCAGCAGAATAAGACCTTTAAAGCGGTTGAGGATGAGAGTAAGCCGAAGTATTACTGCCTCTCGATGTTTCCGTATCCCAGTGGTCGACTCCACATGGGGCATGTGCGCAACTACACCATCGGTGATGTGATCAGCCGTTACCAGCGCATGCAGGGCAGGAATGTACTGCAGCCGATGGGGTGGGATGCGTTTGGCCTGCCGGCTGAAAATGCGGCGATCAAAAATAATGTAGCGCCAGCCAAATGGACAAAAGAGAATGTCGCCTATATGGGGGATCAGCTGCGCCGCCTCGGTTTTGGTTACGACTGGGAGCGTGAACTCACCACCTGTGACCCGGACTACTACCGCTGGGAGCAGTGGCTCTTCACCCGGCTGTTCGAAAAAGGGATCGTCTATAAAAAGACCGCGCCGGTCAACTGGTGTCCTCACGACATGACCGTACTCGCCAACGAGCAGGTGATCGACGGCTGCTGCTGGCGCTGTGATACGCAGGTCGAGCGCAAAGAGATCCCGCAATATTTTATGAAGATCACCGACTATGCCGACGAGCTGCTGGATGATCTCGACCAGCTAAGCGGCTGGCCGGAACAGGTAGTGACGATGCAGCGCAACTGGATCGGGCGCTCCGAAGGGGTCGAGATACATTTCGGTGTCGTTGACCGCGAGCAGCCGTTAAAAGTATTCACTACCCGCCCAGACACCTTGATGGGGGCAACCTATGTCGCCGTTGCACCGCAGCATCCGCTCGCCCTGGCCGCCGCTGAAGGCAGTGAAAAACTGGCCAGCTTTATCGATGAATGCAACCGCATGGAGACCGCCGAAGCGGCGATGGAGACGATGGAAAAAAAGGGGGTCGATACCGGCCTGAAGGCGATCCATCCGCTAAGTGGTGAAGCGCTGCCGATCTTCGCCGCCAACTTTGTATTGATGGGTTACGGTGAAGGGGCGGTGATGTCGGTGCCGGCACATGACCAGCGCGACTGGGAGTTTGCGCAGAAGTATGGGTTGCCAATTAAACAGTCGATTGAGCCGGGCGACGGCCGTGAGATCGACTTAACGACAGCCGCCTTTACCGAGAAAGGTGTGCTGGTCGATAGTGGCGATTTCAGCGGTCTGACATCGCAGCAGGCGTTCGATGCGATCGCACAATTTCTGGTAGACAACAACAGAGGTGCAAAACGCACCACCTATCGTCTGCGCGACTGGGGTGTCTCGCGCCAGCGTTACTGGGGTTCACCGATCCCAATTATCAACTGTAACCACTGTGGTGCCGTGCCGGTGCCGGAAGAGCAGCTGCCGGTGGTGCTGCCCGAAGCGGTGGAGATGGATGGCGTCGGATCACCGATCAAAAAGATGCCGGAGTTCTACCAGACCACCTGCCCAAAGTGCAGCGGTGATGCGGAGCGCGAGACCGACACCTTCGACACCTTTATGGAGTCATCGTGGTACTACGCCCGTTACTGCTCAAGTGATAATGATCAAGCGATGCTCGATGAGCGCGCCAGCTACTGGCTGCCGGTCGATCAGTATGTCGGCGGCATCGAACATGCGATCCTGCACCTGCTGTATGCCCGTTTCTTTAATAAACTGATGCGCGACGTTGGGCTGGTGAAAACCGATGAGCCGTTTAAAAACCTGCTGACTCAGGGGATGGTGCTGAAAGATGGCGCGAAGATGTCCAAATCCAAAGGGAACACCGTTGACCCGCAGGCGTTGATCGAACAGTACGGTGCCGACACGGCACGTCTCTTTATGATGTTTGCCGCGCCGCCGGAGCAGTCACTGGAGTGGTCCGATTCCGGTGTTGATGGCGCTGCGCGTTTTCTGAAAAAGGTCTGGAACCTCGCTGTGGCCAATCAATCCATTCTGAGCAGCGCTGCAAGTGGTGGGTTTGATCACGCCGATGAGGCACAAAAAGCGCTGCGCCGCGATATACACGAAGTACTCAAACAGGCGTTATACGACTTTGATAAGCAGCAGTTTAATACCGTGGTTGCCGCCTGCATGAAGATTATGAATGCGTTGGGATCATTAAAGCCGGGCGGCGCGCACGATGCGATCCTGGATGAAGGGTTCAGCATCATGTTGCGTCTGTTGTCACCCATCGCTCCACATATTGCCCATGTGCTGTGGCGTGAACTCGGTTATGGCGATGACGTGCTGAACGCCTCATGGCCGGAGGTTGACGAGACGGCGCTGGTGCGTGATTCGATTGAGATGATCGTACAGGTTAACGGCAAGGTGCGTGGCAAGATCACGGTTGCTGCCAATGCTGCAAAAGAGGTGATCGAAGCGGCGGCATGTAACGATGAAAATGTGATGCGCTTTACCGACGGCAAGACGATCAGAAAGGTGATCGTCGTACCCGGGCGTCTGGTCAACATTGTGGCGCCTGGCTAGCTCGATGTTCGCACTACGTAATCGCCCACTCCCGCCACGCTTGACGCTACTGCTGGTCGCCAGCCTGATTGTGCTGGAGGGGTGCGGCTTTCGCCTGCGTGGTTCGACTGGAGGGGAGCTTGCATTGCCGCCGCTCTATATTCAGAGCAGTGGCAGCAATCTCTTTGCGAGTGCGTTGCGCCAGGCGTTGGGCAATACGAAAACCCGCGTGGTTGATCTACGTTCGGCGGCCGCGCTGATTGTTGCTGTCGGTGCCGAGCGGCTTGAACGGCGCGTACTGACAGTCGATGCCAACGGTCGCGTGCAGGAGTATGAGCTGTACTACGCTGTCTCACTCGCTGTGAATGATGCCAGTGCGCGTCCGGTGCTTGGCGAACAGACGATAAGCCAGCGGCGTAGTTTCGAATTTACGGGCGCCGATGTGCTGGCCAAAGAGGCGGAAGAGCAGCTGCTCTACCAGGAGCTGCGCCGCAGTGCGGTGCAGAGTGCGATGCGACGTCTTCAGGCGCTGATGGAGTCTGCAACGCAAGAGGGCGATGTCGGTAGCGGTGTTGTCGAGGTTGCGCCATAGCCGATGAAGATTAGAGCGGGACAGTTAACCGCGCAGCTCAAAAAAGGGCTGGCACCCATCTATATCATCAGTGGTGACGAGCCGCTGCTGGTGCAGGAGGCGTCAGACCAGGTGCGCCAGGCTGCGCGCGACGGCGGTTGCCATGAACGGATTGTGATGACGGTCGAGAAAGGTTTCGACTGGAATAGCCTCCTGCAGGAGCGCAGTGGCATGTCGCTCTTTGCGGAAAAGCGGCTGCTGGAGCTGCGCCTGCCGAGCGGTAAACCGGGTGATGCAGGCGGCAAGGCGCTACGGGCCTACGCCGAGGCACCCGCCACGGATGATGTGCTGTTGATCATCGCGGGCAAGATCGATAGCCGCTCACAGCAGACCAAATGGTACAAAACCGTCGAGGCGGCGGGTGTCGCGCTGCCGATCTGGCCGATGGCGCTGGCGGAGCTGCCGGGGTGGATTCAGCAGCGGATGAAGGCGAACAAACTGCGCCCGACAGGTGACGCGGCGCAGCTACTGGCCGAGCGGGTGGAGGGTAACCTGCTCGCCTGTGCACAGGAGATCGATAAACTGTTTCTGATTCACGGCGCGGCGGAGATCGATGCCGAGATGATCGCCGATGCGGTCGCCAATAGCGCCCGTTTCGATATCTTCGGGCTGGTCGATAGCGCGCTTTCGGCCAATGGCGAACGGGTGGCGCGCATGATGAGCGGACTGCGTAGCGAAGGGGTGGAGCCGGTGCTGGTGCTGTGGGCGCTGTCACGCGAAATTCGCACCCTCGCCAGCATGAGCTTTGAAGTTTCGCGCGGTATCACTCCCGATCAGGTGATGCGTAGTCATCGCGTGTGGGATAAGCGTAAACCATTGATTAAGCAGGGACTGCGCCGTTCACCGCGGCAGTGGTGGTACCTTTTGCACCGCGCTGGACAGATCGATCGCATGATCAAGGGACAGGCCGCGGGTAATGTGTGGGACGAATTGTTACAATTGGGGCTGATGATGGCGGGAAAACGGATCGCCAGGGCCAGTTAAGGCCGCCGCTGAGTTATTGTGAAGCAGTCTCACCACTCAATGATTCAACTGGCGTCGAGATTGTCGCCCTGAAGAGTCTGGGCTCCCGCTCTGGCACGCTTTGTTCACAATGAGAGATGGTGCAATTAATCAAGAGGTTCCCTGGATTTAGCCGCCCTGTCTGCGAATGTGTCGCTGGGTCTGAGCTTATGGTGCGAGACTAAACTTTAAGATTTAAAAACGATTATGACTGATATCAGAACACAGATGGATGAAATTGGACGCAATGCGCGCGAGGCGTCGCGGCAGGTGGCGCGCGCCGATAGCGGAGTGAAAAACAGCGCGCTGGAGGCGATTGCAGCGGCGATAGAGGCGAGCAGACCCGCGCTGCTCGCAGCCAATGAGAAAGATATGGCGGCGGGTCGGACGAGTGGCCTCGATGCGGCACTGCTCGACCGGCTGGCGCTGACCGACGCGCGCATTGCCGGCATGACCGAAGGGCTGCGTCAGATTGCGGCACTGCCCGATCCGGTCGGCAATATCTCCGATATGAATTATCTACCGAGTGGCATTCAGGTCGGCAAGATGCGGGTACCACTGGGTGTGGTCGGCATCATCTATGAGTCACGCCCGAATGTGACGGTCGATGCGGCGGGACTCTGCCTGAAATCGGGTAACGCTGCCATCCTGCGGGGAGGTAAAGAGGCGATTCATTCCAATCAGGCGCTGGCGCACGCTATTCAAACCGGGCTGGAAAAAGCGGGGCTGCCTGCGGCGGCGGTGCAGGTGATCGAAACCACCGACCGTGCAGTGGTGGGTGAGATGATAACCATGCCTGACTATGTCGATGTGATCATCCCGCGCGGCGGTAAAGGGCTGATCGAACGCATCAGTGAAGAGGCCAGAGTGCCGGTGATCAAACACCTCGACGGCATCTGCCACGTCTATATCGATGATGACGCCGATCCTGAGAAGGCGCTGCAGATCGCATTCAACGCCAAGACACACCGTTACGGCGTCTGCAATGCGATGGAGACCCTGCTGATTGCCGAAGGCATTGCCGCACAGCTGCTGCCCGAACTGGCGAAGATGTACCGTGAGGTTGGGGTGGAGCTGCGCGGTTGCGAGACCAGCTGTAAGGTGATTACAGACTGCATCGCGGCGCTGCCAGAAGACTGGGACACAGAATACCTTGCGCCGGTGTTATCGATCCGTGTGGTGAAAGATCTGGATGAGGCGATGGATCATATCTGTGCCCACAGTTCAGCACACACTGAAACGATTGTGACGGAAAACTTCAGCCGCGCCCGCCGCTTTTTACGCGAGGTCGATTCGAGTTCAGTGATGGTCAACGCCTCAACCCGGTTTGCGGACGGCTTTGAATATGGCCTCGGTGCTGAGATCGGGATTAGCACCGACAAGTTTCATGCACGTGGCCCGGTCGGGCTGGAGGGGCTGACATCGCAGAAATATGTCGTACTGGGTGATGGGCATATTAGAAATTAGGGTAAAGGGTAAAGGGGCAAGGGAAAAAGGGTGTCGTCACCACCGCCTTTACCCTTTGCCCTTTTCTCTTGTCTCTGCCAATCAATGATTGGTATTTTTGGTGGCACATTCGACCCCGTTCACAACGGTCATCTGCGGGTCGCGCAGGCGTTAAGTGCGGCGCTTCCATTTGATGAGCTGCGGCTGCTCCCCTGCGGTAAACCGGTACATCGCGCACCGCCCCATGCGAGTGCGGAAGATCGTATTGCGATGTTGCAGCTGGCGATTGCCGGGTCACCTTCGCTGCTGGTTGATGAGCGCGAGGTTAGCGGTAACGGCCCCTCTTATATGGTCGACACGCTGGCTTCATTGCGAGAAGAGGCTGGCAATGCATCGCTGGTTCTGATTGTCGGCTGGGACGCCTTTACTGGCCTGCCGACGTGGCACCGTTGGCGGCAACTGATCGAACTGGCGCATCTGCTGGTGGTGCAGCGGCCGGGTAACATGGTGCTGCCGTGCAGTGACGTGAAGGCGCTACTGCAGCAGCATCGAGTCGATAACGTTATCGAGCTAAAGCAGCGTGCAGCAGGCTGCATACTGTTTCAACCGCTGGAGCTGCTGGACCTCTCGTCAACGCAGGTGAGGGCGCGGCTAGCCGCACAGGAGGATGTGAGTGGGATGTTGCCAACGGCAGTGAGCACCTACATTAAAGAACAACATTTATATTTAAGTGAGATAGGTAAGTCGTAATGAAAGCTGATGAACTAAAGGCGTTGGTGGTTAACGCGGTTGAAGAGATGAAAGGTGTCGATCTGGTGGTGCTGGATGTGCGTAAGATGACCACCATCACCGACTACATGATTGTGGTGAGCGGAACCTCAAGTCGCCATCTGAAATCGATTGTGAACAGTGTTGCGGTGGAGGCCAAAGAGGCTGGCTGCACCCCGCTGGGTACGGAGGGTGAAAGTGATGGCGAATGGGCATTGATCGATCTGGGTGATGTGGTGCTGCATGTGATGCTGCCGCAGACGCGTGATTTTTATCAGCTCGAGAAACTGTGGAGCGTCGAAGGCGCTGCTGAAAAAGAGGCAGAGAGCAGGCTCAGTGCAGGCGGCAAGGGCTGGGTCTGACCCGCGTGCAGATCCATCTGATTGCTGTCGGCCACAAAATGCCCAAATGGGTAGTAGACGGTTATCAGGAGTTCAGTAAACGTCTGCCCGCTGAATGCAGACTGAAACTGGTTGAGATTGCACCGGGACGACGCTCCAAAAGCGCGGCGGTCAAACGCGCCATTCAGGACGAAAGCAGCAGGATGCTGGCCGCGATTCCGAAGAACGCCAAAGTAGTCGCGCTGGATGAACGCGGCAAGCCGTGGTCGACGCGCCAACTTGCCGCACAGCTCGAAGGGTGGATGTCCGAAGGGCGCGATATCGCACTGTTAGTGGGTGGGCCGGATGGTCTCTCTGATGAATGTCGCGCACGCGCCGAACAGCAGTGGTCACTTTCACCGCTGACACTGCCGCATGCGATGGTGCGGGTGTTGCTGGCAGAGCAGCTCTATCGCGCCTGGTCAGTGATGAAGGGGCACCCTTACCACCGAGATTGAGTACCGCCCCGCATCTCTTCAGGCGGTGTGCCGAAAAACACTCCAGGGGTATCGTTCACCAGCCGTTATTTTTTAACCGTTATATTGCGAGACCGGATAATCCCAATCATGACCGATTTTGAGAATGAGTCGCGCGCAGCGATTCGTTTCGTAGTGCTAATGGTAGATGTTAATTTGTCTGTAGCCTGTTTTCACTCAGGAATTGCCAGGTCCGTGTGATATGCAGAATATCGGTATCTTTTCTCATCTCGGCTGAAAATGGTGAGAAGGGTGCGGCGAGTCTAACAATGCGTTTGGCGGCGTCATCGAGGATCTTGTGGCCGGATGAGCGACGTACGGTGATCTCGCGCACGGTACCGTTGGGGCGCAGCGCAACATCGAGTATCAAAGTACCAGAGAGGTTTCTGCGGCGCGCGGCCTGCGGATAATTCATGTTGCCGATGCGCTCGATCTTGGCGCGCCACGCATCGAGGTAGGCAGCATCGCGGAACTCACGGGTGCGCGCAGAGATAAAGCGGTGCTTTTCGCGCCCGGCGTAGTTTTCCATGGTGCGATTGATCTCGGCGCTAAGGGCGGCGATCTCTTTACTGCGTGAGAGCAGTTCAGCGGCGGTGATCTGAGTCCGCTCTTTTACCTCGGGGGTCAGTTCTGTGACGACAGTCTCATGCGTGCTCTCTTTCTGTGTCAGCACTACCTGAGAGCGCTTGGCCTCCTGTGGCGGTGGCGTGGCAGTTATGCTGCTGGCGGTGGCACTGCCGGGGTCGGGGATGTCGGCCGCAGTTGAAGCGGGGCTAGCCTGACGAGCGGTCTCTTCCGCATCACCGCCACCGGCCAGATTGGCCTGCGCTAACAGCTCAGCATCTTCGATTGTCTCCTGGCTCTGTTGGTGAACCAGTGTGATGTCGAGCGATGGCGCAACGTGTTGTGAGTTTTCATCTTCTGCTGTGAAGGTGACGCCAAGAATGATGATGGCGTGGAGTACGACCGCAAAAAATAGCGTCAGGCCGAGTCGGTCCGATGAGGTAATGCGCAGGGCGGTTGATTGTGGAACGGCGGCCATCTTCACTTTTCCTGTCCGTGTCGCTTGCCGAGGTGGTGCAACATTGAGCGCACGATAATGCCACTGATGATGCCAAAAATGACCGCCGCTGTCATCAATAGTGGCAGCAGCTTAAAGAGGCCATCGTGGGGAATGAAGAGTAGATAGGCTGTATAAAACTGCCCAAACATATGTGCCATCGCGGCAACCAGGCAGAGGCCGATCGGCCCGAGTCCAGCACCGGGCAGGTGGCTTGCCAGCCATAACACCGCGAGGCTGGCGATTGCACCGCTAAAGCTCAACATAAATGTTGGTGAGAGAAAGGTACCGATCAGGATGCTGCCCACCAGTACCCGCAGCATCGAAACCCAGACGGCGGTACGCCAGCCGTAAAGGATAAAGACCGCAATGGTGATGACGTTGGCGAGCCCCGGTTTTACCCCCGGCAGGGGGCTAGGCAACACGCTTTCGATAATATGGATGGTGATCGCGAGAGCGGCCAGCCATGCGACCAGATGATCGTCTGGCGTGGTTTTAATGGTGGTGCTGTCGGCACTATTGTTGGCATGTTCGCTCATAGCCGGTTAGAAATTGATGCTATCAAAGCGCGGCGTTTCACCGAGCACCGCAATGCTGATGCGATTGGGCAGGCAGGCGGCGAATTCACCCGCATGCTGTAACCAGCCGCTGTGGATGCACTGTTTGCCGAGACAGGGGGCGGTGACGAAGCGAATCTTACCCCCCTCTATTTTGATGACGCTGGTGCCGAGCGTGCCTGCGACTTCCACTGTGTGGTCGTGCGCCAGTGATAGCTGGGTTGTGCTGCTGCCGCTCATAATAGAGGCGGTAATGCCGCTCTCATTTCCCGTCCACTGGGTGATGTAGAGGTAAGGCAGTAATAGCGCGGCGAACAGCACTACGCAGTAGTCAGCGCGGGTCATGTTTGACCACCGACAATCCTGATGTTTGCGTCGTCGATCTCAATATGAATGCGCGCCGCCATCTGTGGTGTCATATAGATGGTCAAATCACGGTCGATCAGCATCACCTCATCGATGCCCATCTGGCGGGCAATCTGCTGCCACTGCTGGGTACCCGCAATAAAGAGCGCAGTGGCTGCAGCATCGGCGGTGGCCGCGCTGTGGTGAATCACCGTGACCGAAAGGGTACCCGTTGCGGGATAACCGCTGCGGGGGTCGATGATGTGGTGGTAGCGTTTACCATCGAAATCAAAAAAGCGTTCGTAGTTACCCGAGGTAAAGAGACTCTCATCACCGCGGGTTTCGATGGATGCGATCACCCCGGCTTCGGTTGGATGGCGTATGCCAATCCGCCATGGGTGTTCCCCCTTTGAGCCAATCGCACGTAGATCTCCCCCCGCATTGACGATGGCATTTTCGACACCCGCCAGCTTGAGTTTTTCAATGGCGCGGTCAATCGCGTAGCCTTTGCCAAAAGCACCGAAGTCAAGCTGCACTGCTGGATTGCTGCTGCTGATTGTTGTCGGCGTGAGTGTGATATTGGCCATTGATGGCGCCTCTTTTACCAGGGCTTCGATAGCGGCCTCTGCTGGCGGCGGGCCGACAGGGGTGTCATCGCTATGAAACCCCCACAGCCCAACGAGTGAGCCGATGGCGGGGTTAAAAAGCTGATTGCTCATGGTTGCCAGCGTTTGTGCTTGTTTGATAAAGCGGTATGTCGAGGTATCGATCGCCACCTTTTTACGCTGCGCCAGTTGTTGGTTGATCTTTGTCAGTGGGCTATCGCGCCATGCGTGCCACTGAGTGTTGATGAGCGCCAGTTCAGTTTCAACAATATTGGTGGCTTTCTGCGCTGTCGCTTCATCTCGATCTAATACCGAGACATCAACCAGCGTGCCAAGGGTGAATAACCTCGCCTTGTGGACCTGTGGCAGTGGCTCACTACAGGCAGTGAGGGCCAGTGTGGTGAGCAGTAGCAGAGTTAACCGGCGCAACCTCACGCCAGCCGGGCCTCAATTGCATCCATCAGACGAGCGCTGATATTGAGGTTAAACTGGCGGTCGAGTTCACGAATGCCGGTGGGACTGGTGACGTTGATCTCGGTAACAAAATCGCCGATCACATCGAGCCCCACAAACGTAAGCCCCTTCTCCTTCAGGGTCGGGCCGATCTGCTGGCATAGCCACTGGTCGCGTTCGCTCAGCGGCTGGCCAACACCGGTGCCACCAGTAGCAAGGTTGGCGCGGGTCTCGCCGGCGGCCGGGATGCGCGCCAGTGCATAAGGGATCGGTTCGCCGTCGATCAGGAGGATGCGCTTGTCACCCTGTAGAATCTCAGGCAGATAGCGCTGCGCCATCGTCACTGTTTTGCCGTTGTTGGTCATCACTTCCATGATAACGTTGACGTTTGGGTTATCCTGAGTGACGCGAAAGATCGATGCTCCACCCATTGCCGAGAGTGGTTTAACGATGATGTCGCCATGCGTAGCGAGGAATGACTTGATTCGTTCTGGTTGACTAGTGACCATGCTGGGGGCGCAGCAGTGCGGAAACCATGCAGTGTAGAGTTTTTCATTGGCATCGCGCAGTGACTGCGGTTTATTGACCACCAGTGTCCCGGCGGCCTCGGCCTGCTCCAGCAGGTATGTGGTGTAGATGTAGTCGATATCGAACGGCGGGTCTTTACGCATCAGGATGACATCCAGTTCGCTTAGCGGCTGCGTGGTCGCATCGCCCAGCTCAAACCAGCTATCAGGACGGCTGTTGACGTTAAGCGGCCGCATGGTTGATAGCGCCCGGCTGTTGTCGAGAAAGAGATCCCCCTGCTCCATATAGTGGAGCTGCCAGCCGCGCTGTTGTGCCTCCAGCAGCATCGCCATGGTGCTATCTTTTCCGGGATTGATGGCGCTGATTGGGTCCATCACAACGCCGAGTTTAAGGCTGTTTTTACTGATCATTGTGTGCTGTTCTTAAATTTATTTATGTTCTGCAATTTCGCGTGCAGCGGCCAGCATCGCCAGGCGGGCGATCACACCGTAGGCGTAAAAGCGGTTGGCGTTGGCGTCCGGCCCCATATGATGGTTGGGGGTGGTGCAGGGCTCAGCAAAGGCGAGCGGCTCGAAGTGAGCGCCGGGTGCGTTGAGGTTTTCGTTGGGGCCGCGGCGGGTGTGTACACGGTAAAATCCACCAACGACAAAATGGTCTACCATGTAGACCACCGGTTCGGCGACCGACGCGTCATCGCCCCAGGTCTCAAAGGTGAAGACCCCCTCCTGCAGTAGCACCTGGCTGACGTTAGCGCCGCTCTTTGAGGCCGCCATCTTGTTGCGCTGTTTGCGATTAAGACTCTGTACCTCTTCTACGGAGCTGGCGGTCATCACGCCCATACCGTAGGTGCCGGCATCCGCCTTGATGACGACGAAAGGCTCTTTGTCGATCCCGTACTCATCATATTTGCGCTGGATCGAGGTGAGCAGCGCACCAACATTTTTAGCGAGACACTCCTCGCCTTCACGTTTTTTGAAGTCAATTTCACCACACTGTAAAAAAAGTGGATCGATCAGCCACGGGTCGATCTGCATCAGTTCAGCGAACTCTTTGGCAATCTGACGATAGTGGGCAAAATGGTCTGACTTGAGACGCTTCGACCAGCCGAGTTCCAGCGGAGGTACGACCTCCTGCTCAATATCTTCGAGCATTTCAGGGCGGCCGCTGGAAAGGTCGTTGTTGAGCAGGATCATGCAGGGTGAAAAATCGCCGATGCCGACGCGCTTACCCGAGCGTTCCAGCGGTTCCAGTGTGATACGGCTGCCTGATGGCAGGTCGATCATCTGTGTCGTAGTGATCTCTTTCGAGAGTGAGCCGAGGCGCACTTCGAAGCCCGCCTTTTGCAGAATATCTTGTAGCGCCGCAACACTTTCCATATAAAAAGTGTTACGGGTGTGGCTCTCTGGCACGATCAAAATCTGGTCGGCAGTGGGGCAGATGCGTTCGATTGCAGCCTGTACCGCCTGGATGCTGAGCGGAATCAGCGCTGGATTAAGAT
>DRLG01000270.1 GCA_011053135.1 Chromatiales bacterium | reverse complement strand
TTCCAGAGCGGTTATTCACCAACCAGCATTTCGGGAACTGTTACCAAAGCGGCGGGGCGCGTTGTCTATGAGATCGACAACCGACCAGCAGCTGAGGTCTACAATGAATGGTCCGAAGGTGGTATTGATAAGGCCATTAACGATGGCGGAAGGGTGCTGGCAGAGACGAGCCTTCACCCGCTCGGCCGAAAAGTAACGAGCGTCGGCAAGGTCGACTATTACAAACTATCTCATCCTAGCGCGGTTACGCTGGATAGAGCACTCACCCTCTTTTCTGAGGTATCAGAAGGTGACCAGCTGGTCTTAATGAGTGGCTCCAGAAGCAGCCTGATCTCTCGTGCCGGGCGTGTTGCCTCCTCTGTACTTAACGTTGATGAGTTGCAGGCGGCTGATATCAACGGTGCATTAGTCGTATTTTGCGCCGGCTGCATGCTCACCATTCAGACCGATATGGATGAGGTGGCTAGCTCGATCAACCAGGTTCTGGAAGGGAAGCCATTTCTCGGTGCATTCACTTTCGGCGAACAGGGGTGCTTTGTCGAGGGCGGCAACATTCATGGAAACCTGATGATCTCTATGGTGGTTTTTAATGGCGAATAAAACCATCACAGATACGATCTCGGGGCTTGAGGAGTTTGCTCGCGAAGAGTTAATAGAACAGCATCTTCAGCTTGAACATATTATCTCAAGAGAAAAGCGCCTTCGCAGAGAGGCGGAAGGGCTGCTTGAAGGGCTGCGTATTCTAAACACATCGCGCAACGCCCAGGAGATGTTTGAAAACCTACTGGCTGTGCTCACTGAATTCATTCCGATTGAGAATGGATTTATCATCTTTGAACAGGAGAACGGTGAACTACGCGTCGGCATGACCACCCATCCCGCTTTCTCCAGCACTCGCTGGGAAAATTCTAAATTTATCCAGCGAATATTATCAGGGCAGGTTATTGCCGCGCACAATGTCCATTCAATTCCAGCCTGGCAGCAGCCGCTCAAGCTCGACCATGTCCCCAGAACTGTATCTGCGTTACACGCACCACTGCACACTCAGAACCATCGCGCCATCCTGGTCTGCACCCACAGTGAGCCGGCTAAATTTAACAAAAAGCATGTCAGACTGCTGGAAAAATTTTCACCATTAACCAATCAGGCCCTCGCCAATATTGAGTACCGCCAGGAGCTGGAAATCGCCGTTAACAGGCAGACTAAAGAGTTACGAATCGCCAAGGAGAATGCAGAACTGGCCAATCAGACCAAAAGCCGTTTCCTTGCCAATATTAGCCATGAGATTCGCACCCCGATGAATGCGATCATCAACTTCAACATACTCGCGCTCGAAGGCAATCTTCCAGCACCTGAACGGGAGTATATTGAAAAGGCAACCAGCGCCAGCAAAGGCTTGCTGGCCATCATCAACGAGACCCTCGATCTTTCAAAAATAGAGGCAGGTAAATTAACGATTGAGTCAACGCCCTTTAAGCTCGACAGACTCATCAATGAAGTCGTCGATCTGTTCAAAACAGGTGCAGAAGAAAAAGGACTCACGTTTAACACCGAACTCTCCTACCCAGACACTATGGTAGTTGTGGGTGACCCCCTGAGATTGAGGCAGGTACTCACCAATTTAATTCACAATGCGATTAAATTTACAGACAGTGGTGGTATTCGCATTCTTGTAAGCGCTCAGCCAGTTAAACATAATCGCACCACTATCTTTTTCGCTGTCAATGACAGCGGCATTGGCCTGTCAGAGAGCGAATTAAAATCTATTTTCCAGCCCTTCCAGCAAGCAGATAATTCCATCACACGAAAATATGGTGGCACTGGCTTAGGGCTGGCAATCAGCAACCAGTTGCTCGGCTTAATGGGGAGTAAAATTTCCGTCAGAAGCACCCCGAATGTTGGCAGCAGATTTTCGTTTTCGTTAAATCTCAACACTGTAAAAACAGTAGAAGACTCCCCGCACAGTGCATTGCCGACAACTGATAGCAGTGAAAAAAAACTTAGCGCATTAAAAGCAAATATCCTGCTGGTAGAGGATAATGCGACCAATCAGTTGATCGCAAAAAAGATACTCGAACGCATCAACCTCTGCGTTACTGTTGCAGGCAATGGAAAAGAGGCACTAGCACTACTCAACTCATTCTCATTCGACCTCATCCTGATGGACATTCACATGCCGGTGATGGATGGTTTTCAGGCTGCCACAGCGATTCGAGACAATCCGCAATGGGATAAACTGCCCATCATCGCACTCACTGCCAACGCGACGCAGAGCACGATTGAGGCGTGCAATGCAGCGGGCATGAGCGCCCACATACCCAAGCCCATCGATATCAAAACGATGTATAAGGTTATTCTTGATGAACTGACGGCAGCAGAAGAACGATCACAATAGTCGCTCTGGTTTGACCCTTTTCACTCACTACTCACAGTCTGCAACACTGGGCCGTTTAAAGCCAGCCTGTTACTCACCATAAATCTCTTCGGGAGGTTTTAGTACCGCCGCCACTTCCACCCATTCACCATCGCGGTAGACTTTAAAGAAACAGTCGTGGCGTCCGGTGTGGCAGGCGATTCCACCGAGCTGCTCAACCTTGAGCAGAATCACGTCGTTGTCACAGTCGAGACGGATCTCTTTGATGTTCTGCTGGTGGCCAGACGCTTCACCTTTATGCCACAACTTTTGTCGTGAACGGGACCAGTAGACCGCATGGCCTGTCTCCACCGTTAGTGCCAGCGCCTCGCGGTTCATCCACGCCACCATCAACACGCTATTGTCCGCCGCATCCTGCGCGATGGCCGGCACCAGCCCATCGCGGGTCCACTTCACTTCGTCGAGCCAGTCAGACATCGAGCGCCCTCATCTCGATGCCGCGCGCACTCATCACATCTTTTGCCTCCTGCACGGTGTGGTGACCAAAATGAAAGATGCTGGCCGCGAGCACTGCGTCGGCCCTGCCTTCAATCACGCCATCGGCCAGATGGTCGAGCGTACCGACCCCACCAGATGCGATCACCGGTACCGCTACCGCTTCGCTGATCGCACGTGTCAGTGCCAGGTCATAACCGTCACGGGTGCCGTCACGATCCATACTGGTCAGCAAGATTTCACCTGCACCAAAGCTGGCCATCTTTTCGGCCCACTCGACGGCATCGATGCCGGTCGGTTTGCGACCGCCGTGAGTAAAAATCTCCCATCTGCCATCACCTACCTGCTTGGCGTCGATCGCCACCACAATGCACTGCGAGCCAAAACGCGCCGCTGCCTGACGAACAAATTCAGGATTATTGACCGCGGTGGTGTTGATGCCGACCTTATCTGCACCAGCGTTGAGCATACGACGAATATCGCTCAGTTCACGAATGCCACCACCCACCGTGAGCGGAATAAAAACCTGACTCGCCACCTCTTCGACCACATGCACCATCGTTTCTCGATCATCGGAGCTGGCAGTAATATCAAGAAACACCAGCTCATCGGCACCCTGCTCGTCGTAACGGCGCGCCACCTCTACCGGATCACCTGCATCAAGAATATCGACGAACTGAACCCCCTTCACCACGCGTCCGTTATCGACATCGAGACAGGGAATAATACGTTTAGCGAGACTCATGCTGGATCCAACTTTACATTCAAAGGTTTTTTATTTGGTGAAGGTGTCTGCCAGCTTCTGGCATTCGGCAAAATCAAACGCCCCTTCATAGAGTGCGCGACCGATCACGGCACCTGAGATCCCCTCTTCCGAAACCTCGCCCAGTGCACGAATATCATCCAGTGAGCTAATCCCACCGGAGGCGATCACGGGAATGGTGATCGCCTGCGCCAGCGCGACGGTAGATTCGACGTTCACACCATCCATCATGCCGTCACGGCTGATATCGGTAAAGATGATCGCCTCAACCCCATCACGCTCAAAGTGTTGTGCCATATCGATCACATCGTGGTGCGATAGTTTGGACCAGCCGTTGATCGCCACCTTACCATTTTTGGCGTCGAGCCCCACAATGATATGTCCTGGAAATGCGCTGCAGACATCGCCGACAAAATGGGGCTCATTCACCGCGCTGGTGCCGAGAATCACGTAACTCACACCCGCCTCAAGGTAGGCCTGAATGGTATCTTCATCTCGAATCCCGCCACCAACCTGAATCGGCAGGTCGGGATAGGCCTCGGCAATATCATGAATCACACCTGCATTTTGTGGCTTGCCTTCAATCGCGCCATTTAGATCAACCAGATGCAGCCGTCGTGCCCCCGCCTCAGCCCAGCGCCCTGCAACGGCCACCGGGTCGTCGGAAAATACCGTATCGTCCTCCATGCGTCCCTGACGTAGGCGCACACATTTCCCATCCTTAAGATCAATGGCTGGTATCATTAACATGGTTGTTCCTCAAACAAGTTAGCTATCGTGGTTGTCATCGATTAATTGCTTCCATCCCAGCTTAGAAAGTTCGCCAGTAACGCAAGCCCTGCATGCTGACTCTTCTCTGGATGAAACTGTACTGCAAAAATATTTTCCTGGTCGATCACTGAGGTGAAATCAAACCCATACGGCGTGGTCGCACTCACCACGGCATCATCCGCCGGGGCAACAAAATAACTGTGCACAAAATAGAAACGGCTATCCTGGCGGATCCCCTGCCACATCGGGTGCGGCTTTACCTGATGCACCTGGTTCCACCCCATGTGCGGCACCTTAAGTGCATCAGTGCCCGAAACGGTTTTCAGCTGATCGGTAAAGTGGCGCGTCTCACCGGGAATAATACCCAGCGCCTTAGTGCCGCCATTCTCTTCACTGCTATCGAGTAACGCCTGCATGCCAAGACAGATCCCTAGAAAAGGTTTGTTTCGAACGCTCTCCCTGATCACCTCATCGAGACCGAGGCGCTTGAGCTCGCTCACACAGTCCTGCAGGGCGCCAACGCCGGGCAGCACCACCCGATCCGCCTGCAGTACCGCTTCCGCCTCATGGGTCACGACCACCCGCGTACCGCCACTCACATGTTCTAACGCCTTTGAGACGGAACGGATATTGCCCATTCCATAATCAATGACTGCCACTGTTGCCATACCGCTTTTTTCAACCTCTACATATGTTAATCACGACTGAAACGAATCGCCGAATCAGGATCACAGATGCCCCTTGGTTGACGGCAGAATACCGGCCATGCGTGCATCTGCCTCAACGGCGATGCGCAGCGCGCGTCCGAACGCCTTAAAGATAGTCTCGGCCACGTGGTGTGCGTTGCTGCCACGCAGGCTGTCGATATGGAGCGTCACCTGACCGTGATTGACAAAGCCATTAAAAAACTCCAGCAGCAGATCGACATCAAAATCACCGATGCGGGCGCGTGGATAGTTGACGTGGTACTCAATCCCCGGGCGGCCTGAGAG